>CAIYYV010000269.1 GCA_903930425.1 Akkermansiaceae bacterium
CGTTTCGCAACCGGGTCCCCGCGGATCAAGAGCGGAGATAAACCTACGCCTAATCTTCCAGCCACACTCTTCGCTGCGGCCTAACAGCATCTAACAAACTTTACGAAGCGTCTAACAAGTAAATTTGAGGCCAAACTTCAGCTTGCCGACCGTAGTCGGCAAGTCGAGAGTGACGGCGGCATTGGCCGTGAGAGTGAGCATGCTGAAATCCGCAGTGACCCCACTGCCGTTGGGGACATTGTTCTCTTGCCAGTTGCCGGCAGTGTCCCAGTTGCCGCCGTCCGGGTTGGTCCAAATGTTCGTGGGGATGAGGGTATAGGTATGATACGTCGCGCTCGCCACCGCGCTGTCTGCCAATCCCGCCAACGTGGCATACGCCTTGATGGTTTCTGTCGTGTCGATCGGAACCTCAATCCCGCCGATCGGGCTGCCACCGGAAATCCGCGTTTCCGACGTGGTCGGGTCACTGCCGTCCGTAGTGTAGTAAATCGTCGAACCGATGTCGGAGGTAAGGGTCACCGACTGCGCGCTGGCATAGCCGCCGCCCGGCGGACTGAAGCTAGGCGTCGTCGTCACCGTCTGAGGCGCGGCAAGCACTTGAATGCCGCTGACGAAGGTCGCATTTGAAGCCCCTGCGTTCCAATCTTGGCCCGGTTGAAATTGGGCACTCGTGCCAGTCGCCGTGAAGGTGGCCGTGATGACTGCAAATTGCCCGTTCGTGTAACTAGACAGGGTTCTTTCGGAGTTGCCCGTCACATACGCCCCTTTGGCGAAGATGGTTGCATAACCGTTGTCATCACGCGTATCCGCCATCACAAACTGGATCTTGTAGTTCTTGCCGATAGTCAGGTCAGTGAGCTCTATGGTATAATCAACGCCTGACCCTTGGAGCCCCAAGCTGTAACCGCCATAGTTCAGAAGATCAGGCCCACCGGTATAGAATCCATCAGAGGTAGCTGCCCATGCCACGCCACGAGCGGAATAGTAGAGGCTCACGCCGTTGGCTGTGCAATAAACACTGTCGCTTAACATGGGAAGCCAAGTGACCCCGCCAAAACTCGTGCTGTCTCCGCCGGCATTCCCTGCAACGATGGAATCGTAACCGTCCACAATAGCCCAACTGGTGTCGGATGATCCTGTCGCAGTGTAATACGAGTAGGTGACGGGACTGCTCGCTGCCGAGGCGGACGCAACCAACACCAGAGCGACGAGGGCGAGAGCACCGAAGCGAAGGGAGGATCTAACAGGTTGGATCATTTGGGGATTTGGGTTCATTGTCTTGGATTTTCCGATACGTGGATGGATCAGGATCAGTGAGGAAATCAAAAATGGCGGGAGATCTCTAGGAAAGCGGCGCTTCAATGAAATCGCCCTTCGAAAGGGGTGAACATGACACTAGGAAGACACCGAGAGATAACAAGCTACACAAAACTTCATTTTTGACTATGGCGCAGGCATCAAATCGCTATCCATTTTCCACAATGGGGGGCAGGCAGCGCCATCGAACATCGCACCGAAGAGGAAGAGTTGTCGGTGGTCGGCTGGATGCTTTCTTGAAGGAATCTGCCGACAGTCCTGCGGGAGTGGTTGCCACGAAGGCAGGCCCCGATGGGCGGGATGGACATTGAATCGTGGCAGTATGCAATGCTATGAAACCATTAGATTCCTAATGGGATTTGTAGGGATTTGTTCCCACTCTCGTTCCTAAATCCGGTTTTCGGCCTTCCTGGCCCCATAACTCCTTGATAATCAAAGAAGTGGAGCGTAGCGGATTCGAACCGCTGACCCCTTGCATGCCATGCAAGTGCTCTACCAGCTGAGCTAACGCCCCGTGACGGGTGGCCGGAGGGTTATCGGCAGACTCACGGGTGGCAAGAGGATTTTTTGGAAACACACAATAATTAGAATGGCGGTGGCAGGCAGGCGATCGGGGCTTGGCGGATGGCTGGGAATCATTATGCTTTGCGCGATGTCACAGGCTCCTGAAGAACAAGTGTTAGTTGTGCCGAGGGCGCTCTTCGAGGCGATCGGCGTGTTTGAGGGCATTCAAACAGTCGGCTTGGAAGCGGCCCTCGGACAGTTGCTGGATCCCGTGAATCACTTTTTCATCGACCGAGCCGGCGCCGAAAAAGACCCGGCCTACAAGCAATTGATTCCCTACTGTATTTTTCGCTGCGGCGATCGCATCCTTCACTACACACGCGGTAAATCGGGCGGGGAAAACCGCCTCCACTCGAAAATTTCCGTGGGCGTGGGCGGGCACATCAACCCGGTGGATACCGATGGTGGAAAAACCGGGCCAGTAGCCTATCATGCCGCGGTCTCGCGGGAAATCGATGAAGAGCTCGACCTGAGGCAGGACCATTCGCACCGGATCATCGCCTTGCTCAATGATGATTCCAACCTTGTGGGGCAGGTCCACCTCGGAATTGTCCACTTGATCGACCTTCTCACAGAAGAAGTGACCTCACGGGAAGATGCCTTGTCGGATCTGGGATTCGCGAATCTAGCGGAACTCAAGGGTCCGTGGTTCGGACGCTTGGAAACCTGGTCTCAATTTTGCATCCGTCATTTGGCGGCGGGTGTGCCGCGGTGACGCCCACGGATCAGCGAGCAAGTCGGGCATCGGCCGCCTTGCACTTTTAAGGTCCAGACGGACAAAAAAAATGCACAGATGGACAGGAATGCGCGTTTTTTGAAAATCTGCTTGTCATGACCGATCGGCTGGGGTTTTCTCTGAAACGTAAGAAATTTCGCAAGAATCCCGCCTCTTATTCAAGCC
>CAIYYV010000270.1 GCA_903930425.1 Akkermansiaceae bacterium
CAGACTCTGCATCACCGACAGCACCGTCGTGTAGGCGCGGTCTTTTTTGTCGGGCAGCATTTCCATTACTGTGGCCACAGTAGATGGCCCCTCGTGCCACAGCACCGACAGTGCTTGAAGCTCAAGGTTGGATGGATGTGAGGGCCTAGTCATGCGTCAGGAATCTCGTTGCTGATGACGATGTAACTAGTAGTTTGGAGATCCGTCAAGTTAAAATGTGTCGATTTCTAAGAAAAGTTTAGCAATGAGAAAATGGATTTCGACAACGTCGAAAAGAGGAACGCATGAACAAAAAAAATCGCCGGGAGCGCGAAGGCTTCCGGCGATCCGTTAGATTTTTTGAGATCTCAGCGTGGTGGGATGACCATCTTGCGTCCGAGCATGACAGTGTCGTTTGTCATTCTGTTAGCTTGTTTGATGGACGCGCTTGGAATTTGATATTTGGCGCTGATGCCGGAGAGGGTGTCGCCTGCGACGACGGTGTGGATGAGGGCGGCGCCGTGAGGAGCGGGTGGGGTGGAAGGGGTGCGCGCGGCGGGTGAGGTATCGGCTACGGGGATATCCGGGGTGGGGCTTGAGCTTTCTTCATAAGCTGCGGGGGTGTCATAGACGGGGTTGGCGGGAGCGGATGCGGGTGCGTTGGCGAGGGCGTTGGTGGGCGGGTTAGCGGGGAGGGTGGTGGCAGTGCCGTAGGGGTTGGGAGATTCGTAGGGGTTGAATGGCGGTGGGGTGCAGGAGACGAGTGCGATGGAAAGCAAGACGGGAGTGAGGGTATGGATGGCAGTCATGAGATGAGTGTGGTGGAGGAATTTGGGATTGTGAAGAAAGGAACGCGGGCGTCTTTCATGTGGGAGTTGAAACGCGGTGGCAGTCGGAATTTGTTCAATGAATTGCGGAGGAGAAGCGGAAAAACGCCGTGGCGGCGGCTTCGGTGTGGTGAGAGAAATCATCGAGTGATTCTTCGCGGAGCGTGGCGAGAAACTCCGCGGTGTTGCGGACGAAGGCGGGTTCGTTGCGCGATCCTCGGTGAGGTTCCGGCGCGAGATAGGGTGCGTCGGTCTCCATCATGAACGAGCCTGCCGGGCAGTGGCACACTGTGTCGCGCACGTCGCGGGCGCTTTTGAATGTGGAGACGCCGCCGAAGGAGACGAGTCCGCCGAGGTCGAGCACGCGTTTCGCGTGGGACCATGGGCCGATGAAGCAATGGAAGACAGCGCGCACCGAAGCGTGGAAGTCGCGATACATTTCGAAGGCGTCATCAAACGACTGGTGGCCGGAGGCATCGCGGGTGTGGATGACGATGTTGAGATTTGCATTCGCGGCGAGTTCAAAATGTTGGCGGAGCAATTCGCGTTGGCGATTGCGGAAATCGTTTTCATTCCATCCATCGGGAGCGGGGTGGTAGTAATCGAGGCCGGTTTCGCCGATGACGCACACGCGCGGGTCGCCGGTGAAGGATGCGAGTTGAGAAACGGTGTTGTCCGGTGCGTGATGGGCATCGCAGGGATGGATGCCGATGCCTGCGTGGACGTGCGGGTGATCGGCGATGGAGAGGTTGGCGGGGATGTCATCGAGGCGGGTCGCCAGCGAGACGAGGCGGGTGACGCCAGCGGAGACCGCGCGTTCTATCAGATCAGGAAGTTCCGGCGGCTGGAAACGATGGGAGGCAAGGTGGCAATGGGAATCGGTGAGCATGAGAGATCAGTGGTGAAGCGCGGCGAGCAGGGCGGAGACTTTTTGAAAATCCTTGATGCCGGGAGAGAGTTCGGCACCGGAGGCAACATCGAGTGCGGCGGGCTGCACTGCGGCCGCAGCGAGCGCTGCATTAGCGGGCACGATGCCGCCTGCTAGAATGATCGGGAGCAGCGGGTTGTTGGATTTAAAATCGCGGGCGGCGTTCCAGTCGAAGCTGGTGCCGGTGCCGCCGTAGCTGCCTGGCGCGTGCGCATCGAGCAGGATGGCGTGCGCGCCGAAATCCGCCGCGTGTTCAAGGTCGGCCGGCGTGCTGACGCGGAATGCCTTGAAAATTGGAATGCCGGCATTCTGATAGATGGTCGTTTGCGCGGGTGTCTCGTCGCCATGGAGTTGCACGACATCGAGTAATCCACGATCGACGAGTTGCAGGACTGCGGTGGCGGATGCGTTCACAAACACGCCGACGCGGAGGATTTTTCCGGCGAGCTCGTGGAGCCATGCGGCATTCTCCGGCGCGATGAATCGTTGCGACTGGGGCCAGAAGTTCACGCCGAGGGCGGCGACGCCGAGGGTGACGAGTTGTTCCGCGTCATCACGCAGGGTGACGCCACAGATTTTCAGCGAGACGGACTCCGGGCTGAGAAAGCGTTCGAGCAGCGGCATGGTCGAATCCTAATGGAAATCTTTCAGGATGAAACGCAGAACTTCCATCGCTTGAGGGGGGTGCCGGCGTGTGTCACTGGAAAATGGATTCGAGTTCCTCGGCGGTGAGGGGGCGCCAGTCACCTTCTGATAGATCGTCGGGCAAACGGAATCCGCCGATGGAGAGGCGCTTCAAGGCAAGCACATGGTTGCCTGCGGCGGCGAACATGCGGCGGACCTGGTGATAGCGGCCCTCATGCAGGGTGACGAGGGCGTCGTGTGTGCCGATTGCTTCGAGAGGTGCCGGCAGCAGCGGGTGGGTTTCGCCATTGAGCACGAGAGTGCCGGACGCGAAAAGGGCTGCCTCGTGGCCATCTAACGGTCTGTCGAGTGTGGCGTGATAGATTTTGAGGCAGCCGGATTTTGGGTGGATGATTCGGTGGAGGAGTTTTCCGTCATCGGTGAGGAGGAGGAGGCCGGTGCTGTCCTTATCGAGGCGGCCGACGGGGTTGAGTCCGGGATTCCGTCGGGCAAAGCGGGGGGGGAGGAGGTCATAGATGGTGTCGCCCGGGTCCGTGCTGCTGCAGGTGTAGCCGTCGGGCTTGTTGAGGACTAACAGAAGTGGCGACGGTGGGTCGAGCGGCTCACCGCGAAAGCGGAGCATGGGATGAGGTGGCAGATCGTTTGCGGAGAGCACGTGGCCGGTGTCATCGGTGACCGCCCCGGAGCGGATAAGGCGTTGAGCGTCCTTGCGCGAGCCGTAGCCAAGGTTGGCGAGAAGTTTGACGAGTTTCATTGGGATGAGCGAGGATCGCGGGCGAGGTCACCTTTTATCGGCGAAGAGGAGTTTGTAGTTTGGGTTTTCTGCGGCCATGCGCCAAGCAAAGCCGAGGGCTCCGAGTGCCGCCTCGTAGGGCAGTTGGCGGTTGGCGACGAGAAACAATTTGCCGCCGCGTCGGAGTGAGTTGGCCGCGACGGTGAGGAAGGAGCAGCCGAGATTCACATCGGTGGATTGGCCGGTATGGAATGGCGGATTCATCACGATCGCATCGTAGGTGTGGGGCAGACCGGTGGTGACATCGTGCCAATGGTAGGTGATCTCGCGCGAATGGCTGGCGAGGTTGAGGCGGGCGCAGGCGAGTGCGCGGGCATCCGCCTCGAACAAATCGAGCCGTTGGATGTTCGGGCAGCGGCGCAGCAACGTGTCTGATAGAAACCCCCAGCCTGCGCCGAGATCGGCGACGGTTCCGCGCAGGTTGGCAGGCAGATGATCCGCGAGCAGTTGTGATCCGGGGTCTGTGTGATCGCAGCTGAAAATTCCGGCTTGGGTGATGAAGTGGGATTCGGGGATGTTGCGCGGGGTCCCCAGTGACTGCCACTGATCAAACACGCGCTCATTCCATTGGCCATCATCCGTGGCGTGGAATGCGCGGCATTTGTGTTTGGTGAGAGAGACGAGGTCGCGTGTTGCCAGGGAGAGTTCTTTTTCGAAGCGGCTGGCACCGGCGGTGTTCGGCAGGGCGAAGACGAGGGTTCCGCCGGGTTCGAGGCGGGAGCGGGCCAGTGCGAACCATGCCAGAGTTTCATCGCGTGACTTGTTAGGAAGTACGAGCACTAACGGCCATGAGCCGGACGGTGGCTCATCGCTTCGGGGAAACCCGGCGGCATCCCAAGCATCGGCGAGGGGTTTGAGTGGTTGCCATCCGGTGAGATCCGGCCAATCGTGGAAGCTTGGGTGGGCATGGGCACCGAGAAACAAGGCGCGTGGCGGCGGAAGCAGCGCCTCGTTTGTGGCAAGGGCGAGCACCAAGGTTTCCAAGGCGGGGTTCACGCCGGAATTTCTAACCTGAAACCCGCAGGGTTGGACAGCGTGGTTTTCGCGGGCTATGCTCTGGCACCAAGCATGTCCGATTGTTGTTCCACTCCGCCGTCGGGCGATGACCGTGAGCGCCGGGCGCTTCGGCGCTCGTTGCTGGGGTTCTCGGTTTCCAACGATCCCGCATCTGCGCCGCAGCTCCCGCGTGGCGTGGCCCAATCCCCGGGAGCGGGTGCTTGCTGTGGCGGCGGCCGACGGCGGCCGGATTTTTTGTTATGGGGGTCGCTGGCTTTTTTTCTAGCAGGCATCGGCGTGCATCTTGCGGTTCCTTCCGCGCCGGTGTGGCTGCATGTGTTCGGTCATGCCTGTGATGAAATGCTGTGTCGCGCCTGGTGGGGCGTGATGTTAGGCATTGTTGCGGTGGCGGTGATGGGCCGCTTTCCGCGGGAATTGGTGGCCGCGCTGCTCGGTCGTGGCGGCAGCGTGTCTGGTTTGGTTCGCGCTGTGGGTGCCGGAGTGTTGTTAGATTTGTGCAATCACGGCATTTTGATGGTGGGCATGAGTCTTTACAAACGCGGGGCGTCGCTTGGGCAAACGTTGGCATTTCTCATCGCAAGCCCGTGGAATTCCCTGTCGCTGACATTGATTCTAGCAGCTCTCATTGGTTGGGGGTGGATGTTTTTGTTCATCATTCTCTCGATGGTCGTGGCCCTCATCACCGGTTGGCTCGCCGATCGATGGGTGGCTGCCGGGAAAATCCCCGGCAACCCGAATGCCGTGGATCTTCCGCTTGGATTCCGCGTCGGTCCCGCGCTGGCGGGCGTTTTAAAATCCTTGCAGCCGGGGAAAGCGAATTATGCCCGACTGGTCCGCGAAGGGCTCATGGGATCGCGGATGGTCCTTCGCTGGATTTTGTTTGGCTTTGTTCTAACAGGTGCGATCCGGGCCTTCGTTCCCGAGTGGGCGTTTCAGCAATGGTTCGGTCCCACTGCTGCGGGGCTGTGGTTCACCCTGTTAGCGACGACCGTGCTTGAAGTCTGCTCTGAAGGATCGTCGCCGATTGCGGCGGATCTCTTGACTCGCGCCCACGCGCCGGGCAACGCGTTTGTGTTTTTGATGGCGGGCGCGGCCACCGATTACACGGAAATCGCCAGTTTAAGACAGACGACTGGATCGTGGAAGGCGACGCTTGCCTTGCCGTTGATCAGCACGCCGCAGGTGCTTTTGATTGGATGGTTGATCCAGCAGTGCGGCCAGTGAGGCTGCACCCATTCGCCAGTCATCCATCGGCACCTGTGGCGGGCCGCAAATTATTTTTCAGGTTTCGCGGGTTCCTTGGCGGGGGTGTCCGCCGCTTTGTTCTTATCGTCCTCAAGGCGTTTGCGGAAGCCGTCGATTTGCGGGATCATCGGGCTGTCTGGCGAGAAGGCTTTTGCTTTGTCGACCGCTTGGATCGCCTTGTCGAATTGTTTTTGTTGGGCGAAAATCGACGCGCGAATCATCATCATCTGGAGGGTTTCTTCTTGTTCGAATCCGCCGTCCTTGAGTGTTTTTTCCACGAGTGCGAGTGCGCCGTCCATGTCTTGTTTGGAGGCGAATTCCTGAAGGGCGGTTTGGAAATCGGCCCAAAGTTTCTTGGCGGCGGATTTTTTTCCAAACCCGGATTCATCTTTGGGGTCGGCGGCTTTGATTTGTTCGGCGATGTCGCCGTAGAAGTGAGTCACGACTGCATCCTGCAGTTTCATCGCATCGAGTGCGGCGATGAGAGCTTTGGCTTTTGCGGGGCCGGTGGCTTTGCTGGCGGTGCTCAAGGCTTCATCGCGTTGGGTCTTTTTTTCCCGCAAGGTATTGAGGTGGGCGACATATTTTTCTGGCCCGCCCGGTTGATAACCGGTGGAGGCATAGGGGCGGCCGTCGGCATCACAGAGCAGGATGGTCGGGTATCCTTGCACGGCGTATGTTTTGCCGAGTTCGGCATTTTGCTTCTGGATGGCCTCGGAAAGTTTGGATTTGTCTTTTGGAAAATCGAGTTCGACGAGCACGAAGGAATCTTTGACGCCGGTTTTGAACGGCTTGAGTTTGAAGACTTCATCGTTGAGTTTGATACACCAACCGCACCAGTCGGAGCCGGTGAAGTCGACAAGCAGGTCTTTTTTGGATTCGGCGGCTTGTTTTTTAGCAGCCTCGAAATCGGAGGACCAGCCTTCAC
>CAIYYV010000271.1 GCA_903930425.1 Akkermansiaceae bacterium
CGCCTTTGACGATAGCGCTCCGTCGGAGACGGTCAAGAACCGGAAAACCGGAAAACCGGCAGAGTGCCGCACTTCCGGCTTGCCAGCGTTGGGTGAAACGGACAATGTTCCGCTGTTCACATGATTACCCGTTTATTTTCAGCGGCGTTGCGTGGAGTTGAGGCGCACGAGGTCGAGGTGGAAGTCAATGCCCGCGGCACGGACAAACCGGTCATCGTGATCGTCGGCTTGCCGGATGCGGCTGTGAGGGAGTCGTCGCAGCGGGTGATCTCGGCCATCGGTGCCTCGGCGCTTTTTTTGGATGACGGCGTCAAAACCGTGAACCTCGCGCCTGCCGATTTAAAAAAGGAAGGCCCGTCGTTTGATCTGCCCATCGCCCTGGCGATGGTCGCGGCGAGCCGCACCAAACCCTTCCAACACGACGATTGCTGCGTCGTGGGCGAGCTGGGCCTCGATGGAACGGTGCGGTCCGTGAAAGGAGTCTTGTCCATCGCGCTGGAAGCCAGGCGCCGTGGGCGGACACACTTGTTAGTGCCCGAGGCCAACGCACCGGAGGCGGCCGTGATCGATGGCATCCAAGTCTATCCGATTCGGTGCCTCAAGGACGCCTGGGACTTTCTGCTAGGTGAGCTGGTCATCCCGCCATTCCTCCTCGACCGCCGCGCGTTTTTCAACGCCCGCCGCAGCTACGAGGTGGATTTTGACGAGGTGCGCGGCCAGCATTTTGTCAAACGCGCGCTCGAGGTGGCCGCAGCCGGCGGGCATAATCTGCTCATGGTCGGGCCGCCGGGGACCGGCAAATCGATGCTGGCCAAGCGCATCCCGACCATCATGCCGGACATGACCGAGGACGAGGCGATTGAGACGACCAAAATCCATTCGGTCACCGGGATGCTGGATCGGCGTCGCGCGTTCCTTACGACCCGGCCGTTTCGATCACCGCATCACACGATCTCGGATGCGGGGCTGTTAGGCGGTGGGACCAACCCCGGCCCGGGCGAGGTTTCCCTCGCGCACCACGGCGTGTTGTTCCTTGACGAGCTTCCGGAGTTTCGTCGCCAGACCCTCGAGGTGCTGCGCCAACCGCTGGAAGATGGGGATGTGACCATCTCGCGCGCCGCCGGTTCACTGACCTTTCCCTCGCGCTTTATGTTAGTGGCGGCCATGAACCCGTGCCCGTGCGGGTTTTATGGGGATATCAAGCGCCAGTGCCGCTGCTCGCCGCGGCAGATCGAAACTTACCGCCAAAGGATCTCAGGCCCGCTGTTAGACCGGATCGACATCCACTGCGAGGTTCCTCTGGTGGATTTTCGGGAACTCTCACCCAGCGCCACCACCGGAGAAAAATCCGAAAACATCCGCGAGCGCGTCGTCCAGGCGCGCCACATCCAGACCGAGCGCTTCCGCAAGGCCAGCAACTCGACCAACTCAGCCATGAGCCCGCGCCAAATGAAGGTGCACTGCCAAATCGATGCCGAGGCGATCGGCTACCTGGAACACGCGATGGAAGAGATGAATTTCTCCGCCCGGGCGCATAACCGGATTCTTAAAGTGGCGCGCACCCTGGCCGATCTGGCCGGCGCGCCTCACATCCGTCCGTCCGATGTGTTAGAGGCCATCCAATACCGCTCGCTGGACCGGAAGCTGTTTTCCTGATTTATTTCAGGCCGCTGAGGGCGCCGGTGAGGGCGTTTTGGACGGGGCGGTTTGCGAGGTTGCCCAAATGCCCGCCGTTCGGAAAAGTTTTCAGGCGTGCCGAGCCGAGGGTGGATTGCAACCAGGCATTATCCTCGGGCGTGAGCAGAAAATCGTTGCGATTGGTGATGACCCGGATTTTGCGTTGTGACTGCAATTGGTTTGCATAAGTCATCAGATTTCCCTCGCGCTGGAAGTCACTTAACTGAACGCCGCGTTGGCGGTAGTAGGGAGCCGCAAATTTGAGGAAATAATCACGATACGAATAACCGAGGATTTCCTGATAGCAGGGTTCCCGGCGCCAGTGTGAGATCGGGGTGCGCAACACGCCAAGGTTATGCCTCGACTGGCTGCTGAAGAGGGCGTCCCGCAGCACTAACTGGAATGTCAGGCCAATCAGGAATTTCGATTCGATGCCATCAAAGGGAAGATCGGAGGTGGAAGTCGCCGAAAGGTCACGCATCGTTGACACCTTGTGCAGGGCGTTGTTTGCCAAAAACTGGCGTTCTGCGGGTGGCCATGCCCGAGTCGCTTGGTTGAAGCGGTCAATGCAGGTGACGCCGTAATCCAGGCGCACCGGGGTGTTGATCGCCACGTAGCGGTCGAAGCGGAGCAGGCCCGCATCTTGCCGATTCTCGCGGGCCGCCAGGTAGAGCGCTTCAAATCCCCCCAGCGAAAGACCGACGAGCGCTCTGTCACCTAACAGGCCGGGCCGCTTGTGCTCGAGTAAACGGTCGATGGCTGTCAATCCGACTAACAAATCCTGACAATCGACAGGAGGATAAGCGGGCAGAGCGGCGGTGGATGCCTGCTCCATGAATTCGGGGTGGAAAACGCTCGTGGTGGTCACCACTGAAAACCCTTTCTGATAGAGATGCTCGGCGACTGAGAGTGCGGTCAGTGAAAGCCGATGTGAGCCGAGTCCCGGGGCGATATAAACCAGCGGCGCGCGTCCGGGTTGTAGCCAGCAGTTGAACTGCATGAAGCGCCCGGTGGAGGGAAGGCGCACGCTCATTTCGCGGCCGAGTTGCGGGAAATTCTGGTTCTGATAGGAAATCCGTGCCACGTTCAGGGTTTGCAAGGTGGGGGTGTCCTTCGCTCCCATCGACCGCCAATCCGGCGATTTGTGCAAAGAGGTGTAAGTCCATATATATTTCACCGTCGAATACGAATCGGCGGTGGAACGAATCAGGCGCATTTGCTCATCCGTTTGCTCTGTGACTTGGTTGTAACGCGAACCGCTGGCCGCCAGTCGGTATGGCTCAGCATAATTCCATGGTGCTGCTGCCTCATCGGCAGCGAAGGCCAGCGCGTGGCATTCGTCACTGGGCCCCAGAAATGGCAGCACGACATACGTCTGAGGCACCCATCCCCAATGGCCGAAGGTCTGGGCGAAATCCGCCTCTGATTTGGGGAGTTTCCAACGGGTCGCCACATCAAAGAGTCCGCCGATTCCCACCGTGGTATTGCAAAGAAACCTCAACGATTCCTCTCCCGCGCCAGCCCAGCGGCCTTGAAGGATGTGATTCACGCAACGCCCTGGATACGTGACATTACGGGTGAAATCGCGGATCGAGCGGCGCACGGGCGAGGGAACCACGGTCCGGTAGGCCCTGCCTGTGGGCTGGATGACTCCGGCCAGCAAACCACGGTTCACCTCCCACAGGCCGCGGTTCAGCGGTTCGAGCGGATCCGCCATGGAAGCCGGAAACAAAGCCTGATCCGACCTAACAGACTGGGTTGCAGTGCGGGGCTGACCGGGTGCTCCGGCACGTTCCGGCCGTATGGAAGAACAGGCAGCAAGAGTGCAGCAGAGGATGGCAAGGGCCGGATGCCAGACGCGAATGGATCCTGCAAGCTGACAGGAAATGGCAGATGAGGAACTGGCCTTCATGGGGGAAAGTCACGGTGGTTGATAAAAGTATCCGACGGAAGACGGATGGCATTTCTAGGACCTCTCCACTCGTTTCCATTTGGACAGGCAACGGCTACCATCTGCCCATCCTGTCAACAAGGGGATTTTCCAGATTCTCCGACATCCGATGACGACTTGTTGACAGATCGACGGCAAAACCGCTGCCGTCATCGTGGTGCCCGCCGGCTAACCGGCCTGCATGAGCTTGATGCCCCACCAGATGAGCGTGCAGGTCGCGATGATCAGGAGCAGCAGCAAGAGCAAGCTGCGGTTTTGGGAGCGCTGGATATTGGCGATTTCCCCCCGTGAGAGCGACTGCTCATGCCGGAGTCTCCGGGCGCGCACTTGGATTTCCTCAAGCGGCGGCATGGTCGTGTGTCGTTCGCGTTCTTCGCGGGCGATGCGTTTCTTTTTTTCCGTGGATTCCTTTTCGCGTTTGAGGAGTTGCTGCTCGATTTTACGGATTTTGGCCAGCGCCAGATCTTCCATCGTTTGAGAGTTGCGGCTCATGGCGGGGCGTTGCGGTTATTTTAACAGATAGATTGCGAGGGCTGCGCCGCCGAGGACGAGCACCGGCAGATTGAAGGCAAAGCCATTGCGCAGGTTCGCCATGAACTCCGAGGCCGCGCCGTGGGTTTTGTGTGGCCGTTTGCGTTTGGCCGCGCGCCCGAAAATCGCACCGCTGCGGCTCCCGTCGAAATGTGCGGCGGCCTGATCATACTCGTCCTCGGCGAGATCCAGCGTCAGGGTGGCTCGCTCCAGTTTGTCAAAGAGCGTTTCGTGCGCCCAGTTTTCAGGGTTGAATTTTTGGATTTTATCGAGGTGGGCGGCAAAGCACGCGCGGCATTGTTCGATGTCCTCGGCCTCGTTGTGCATTTCAAACAAGACGCGGTCAATGAGCGTGAGCGAGGACGTCAACTTTTCCATCAGCTCCGCCTGTTGGGAAACAAAGGCGCGCTTGCGGCTCGTGAGTTCTTCGAATTCGAGTTTTTTGCGTTCCAGTTCTCCGCGTTGTTCTTGGATGCGTTCCAACTCGTCTTCGGCATCCCTGAGTTTCCGATCGTAATCTTCGGTGCGATCGCTGAGACCCGTGGACTGCATTTCCATCTGTGACGAACGGATTTTCAGGTGTTGGGTGTGTTCGGTGTAGGCCATAAGTGCAGAGGGGGTTGAAGGATGTGCCTGCCATAACAAAAATCAAAGGTCGCATCCAGCGAAATAATTTGCTTTTCTTAAGCAATTTTCCCGGGTTTTGCAGACGGGAGGTGCATGAAAAAAGCGGCGGATTTTCAGATGTGAAACATCGGTTCGCCGGAGTGGTGGGCGAGGGTTTTCAGGGTGATGGAGTCGAGGGACTTTTGAAGGCTGGAGGCGATTTGTTCCCATGCATGGCGGACCGACTGGCCGGATTCTCCGCGGCGGGCGACCGAGCATTGGAGGAGCGAGGGGTCCACGGCCTCGACGATCTGGCGCAGGCGGATGGATTCCGGGGGGCGGGCGAGGCGGTAGCCGCCGGCTTGGCCGCGGCGGCTTTCGATGAGACCGGCACGGCGGAGGTCGTTGAGAATTTGGACGAGAAAATTTCCGGAGACGGCTTCTCGTTGCGCCAAGTCCTCGAGGCGTGTAAGAGTTCGGGCGTCATGGTGTTTGGCGAGTTGAGCCAGTGCCCGGCACGCGTATTCCAACTTCTGTGAAATTTTCATGAGCGAATCCCAACAAAGCAAAAGCCCCGCGGCGAGCAAGAACACTCAGCTCCTGTGCATCGGCCACACCGTGGACTTGAAAAATGTCTGGCAATCGTTGCGAGACGAGGCGAGGCGCGTGGTCACCGAGGAACCGGTTCTCGAGCCTTGGATGGATGATGTGATCTTGTCGCGCGAGACGCTCGCGGCCACCTTGGGGGCGACTTTGGCGCGTTCTCTGGCCCGTGAGAATTTGCCACGGTCGGTGATGGAGCCTTTTTTCACAGGGATATTTGAGGAGCATCCGCACATAGTGCACAGTGCGATGCGTGACCTGCTCGCCATGTATGAACGGGATGCCGCCTGTTTTTCGCTGCTAGAGCCGCTGCTTTATTTCAAGGGTTTTTGGGCTTTGACCAACTATCGGGTGGCGCACCAGCTCTGGCAGGACAATCGTCGCTGGCTTGCGCTTTACCTGCAGAGTGTTTCGAGTGAGTCCTTTGCGGTGGACATCCATCCGGCTGCCCGCATCGGTTGCGGGATTTTGTTAGACCACGCGACCTCTTTTGTGGTCGGGGAAACGGCGATCATTGAAAACGATGTGTCGATTCTTCATGAAGTCACGCTCGGCGGCACGGGCAAAGACACGGGAGATCGCCATCCGATCATCCGTTCGGGCGTGCTGCTCGGCGCGGGTGCCAAAATTTTAGGTCGTGTGGAAGTCGGATGTGGCGCGAAGGTCGGAGCTGGCAGTGTGGTGCTCGACGATGTGCCTCCACACCGGACCGTTGCGGGCGTGCCGGCCGTGATGGTGGGGGAAACCAGCGAGCAAAACCCGGCGAGCGAAATGAACCAAACCCTCGGCTGCATGGTGCCGGATCCCACCCCATGAACCGTTATATTGCCATTCTGCTGTGCGGGGTTTTGGCCCTGATTTCTTGCGATAAGGCCAAATCTTTCGCGGCCAAGGTGATGAAGCAGGGTCTCGCCACGAAAACCGCGAACCGCACTCCACCGCCGGTCGACGAGGGCCTTCAGAAATGGGTCGACCAAACTGCGGACGGCGCGGTTTTCCGCAAGGACTTGCCATTTCCCGCGCGGCTCGAAGTGCGCACCACCCGGTGCCTGGAAATCTCCGGCCGGTTTTCGCAGTCATCCGCCATCGAAGTGCGCACCGACTTGCCGCCAGGCACGAATTCACAAATCACCCAATGCGGGCGATCGGGCGACCAAGTTTTCTATCAGCTCGAGCAATCGGCTTTTGTGCCGCGCGTGTCGACTGCTGAGGGGACTGCTCAACCGGCCGCCAAACCGGCCGATAAACCGTCTGCCAAATCGTCTCCGCAACCGTCTGCCAAACCGCTGGAGTCGCCTAATCCCTCGCCGGCCCCGCCGTCGTCGCGCTCCGTGACTTTTCGAAAGACCGGCACGTCCTGGGTGGGTGAGCCCCGCACGGATTTTCGGGCGGTCGCCTTGGCGAAGGATGCCTCGCCGGTGTTTGACCAACTTCTGATAGAAAACGCGCTGGCGCCGCGGCCCTTGTGGTTTGCCAAGCGCCGATTCAAGATCGGCGATCAACTCGTGGTGACCGGCACTTCGTTGCCCATGTTGTTAGTGGGCGACGCGCAAGGGTCGTTCACCCTGAAACTCGAGGCTTTTGAACCCGTCGACGGCCACCCCTGCGGCGTTTTTTCGGTCACCGGCAATTACCACAGAAAACAATCCCCGGATTTCGAGGGTCTCCGCACCGACGAGGATGTGACGATTCAATCCGGGAAATTATGGCTTTCGCTGATCTATCCGGTGATTTTGAAAGAGGAGTTAGACACCATTCAAACCCTCAAATCCGGAGGTCAGGGCGGGCTTGTCACCCGCGGTCAGGGTGCCATCCAGGTTTCCGTCACGCGGGCGTGGAAACCCGTGCTCCCTTAAACCCAAAGAAAAAACCCCGCAAATGCGGGGCTTTTCTCGAACAGGATGGCGGAACGGACGGGACTTGAACCCGCGGCCTCCAACGTGACAGGCTGGCGCTCTAACCAACTGAGCTACCGCTCCTATCCTGTTCGGGTGGCGCGGACGCTAGGCGGCGGCCTGCCCGCGCGCAACACCTTTTTTGGCTTCGGCTAAAATTTTACGGGTGGGGCTTGTCAGGTGAGAGTTTTGACGGTGGCCTCGAGGCTCGGAAGGTCTTCGATGGAATGGACGACGGCGTCCTTGTCGATTTTTGCGACCAAGCCAGCGATGACTTTGCCGGGGCCGAGTTCGAGAAACTGGCGGTGGCCCATGGCGATCAGCGCCTCGATCGAAGCGGTCCATCGGACGGTGCCCGTGACTTGTTTTTCGAGCATCGAGCGGATCTCGGCGGCCTCGGTGACGACGGACGCCTCGAAATTGCAGAGCACGGGAATGCCGGGCTTGTTGAGCGATAACTTCGTCAATTCGATGGCCAATTGGTCCTGGGCGCTTTGCATCAAACGGGAATGATAAGCGCCCGCCACATTGAGTTTGATGGCCCGACGGATGCCAAATTCTTTCGCTTTGGCGACCGCCGCATCGATGCCGGCCACCGTGCCGGAAAGCACGATTTGCCCCGGGGCGTTGAGGTTGGCCACATCGACATCGGTGGCGGCGGCGAGCGCCCGGATCTGCTCCTCCTCACCGCCGATCAAGGCGGCCATCGCTCCTTGGGTGGCGAGGCACGCGGCTTCCATGAAGGCACCCCGCTTGCCCACCAGGCGCAACCCGTCTTCAAATGAAAAGGTGCCGGCTGCCGCGTGAGCCGTGAACTCGCCGAGAGAAAGTCCGGCGGCGGCGACCGGCTCGAGCTGCGGTAGGCGTTCCCGAAGCAATGAGAGCGCCATCAATCCGTGCAGATAGAGCGCGGGTTGGCAGTGGGAGGTTTTGGTGAGCTCCTCATCGGGCCCTTCAAACATGAGCGTGGATAGCGGAAACCCGAGGATCGCGTCGGCCTTGGCCGCCATTTCACGGGCGCTGTCCGAGGCGTCCGCGAAGTCCTTGCCCATACCCGTTTTCTGGGCGCCTTGACCGGAGAAAAGAAGAACAAACTGGCTCATGTCGAGGGCTGTCTAGGGGAATGCGCCCGCCGTGAAAAGAGGAATTGCACGCGTCACCCGTGCTTTTCTATCAAATCCCTCGGGTGGCGTGCGAAATCTCACGCGGCTTTTCGACGGAACATCAGCGCCGCAAGCGCGAGATTGACCGCGCTGATGACCATCAATGGCCACACCAGCGAGAGCACTCGGGCCAACGAGGCGTCCTTCAAAAACACTCCCTTGACGACTTCCACAAAGTGCCGCACCGGATTGATCCAAGTCAAATGCTGAAGCCACAGCGGCATGTTTTCCACCGGTGCGGTGTAGCCTGATAGAAGAATCGCCGGCACCATGAAAATGAAGGCCCCGAGAAATGCCTGCTGCTGGTTTTTGCTGATCGATGAAATGAACAAGCCGACTCCCACTAGCGCGAGCGCGTAAAAAAACATCCCCCCATACAACAGGGCAAGGCTCCCCCGAAACGGCACGTCATAAAGAAAGACTGCCACGAACAAAATTAGGGTCGCCTGAAAAAATCCGACCGCGACCGCCGGCACCGCCTTGCCGATCATGATCATCTCTGGCGACAAGGGGGAAACGCATAACTGTTCGAATGTCCCTTGTTCGCGCTCGCGCGCCACCGACAGCGCCGTCACGATCAACGACCCGATCGTGGTGATGATCGCCACCAGGCATGGCAAAATGAAATGCGTGTATTCCAAGTTCGGAACAAACCCATTGCGCGCGACGATCTCTGAGGGAACGACTCGCCCTGCCATCGCCGCCCGGTCCTTGAGAAAGCGGTCTAACATCGATTGCAAATCGTTGAAGACAATTTGAGAACTGTTCGATCGGCGCCCGTCCAGAATCACCTGCACCGGCGAGCTCTCGCCTCTCGCCAGCTTCCTGGAAAAATCCACGGGGATATGCACCGCCAACAATGCGTCTCGCGTGCCGATCGCCTCGTCCAGTTCGTCTGCAGTCCACACCGGTATGATGCGTGTGAACGCGCCGGACGCAGCGAAGCGTTGCATGATTTCCACTGACGCCCGGCCGCGGTCCTCATTGAAGACCGCCAATGAAGCGTTCTTCACTTCCAGTGTCGCCGCAAAGGGAAACAACGCTGTCTGGATGATCACCGGCATGATCAACAGCAGACGTCCGCTCTTCGTGCTGAGTAACGATTGAAATTCCTTCCGCACCAAGGCGTGAATGCGACTGAAAAAATTCATTCCATCCTCCTTTTGGTCAGTTTGGCGGTGAGTCCGAGAAAGACCATCGTGGTGCATCCCAACATCAAAATGTCCGGCAACAGCAGCTTCCAAATCGTCCCGGCCTGAAACAAGGTTTGCATGGAGGACACAAAGTAACGCGCCGGAATGATATGCGTCACGCCGCGCAACCACACCGGCATGCTCGAAATTTCATAGATAAATCCAGAGAGCATCACCGCCGGAAGAAACGCCGCGTTCAACGCGGCCTGTGCGGCATTGAACTGGTTGCGCATCCCTGTGGAAATCGCCAGCCCGATCCCTAACACACTCAACAAAAACAACGACCCAACGACCCACAACGCGCCAAACGTCCCTCGATACGGCACATGGAGTATCCAGCGCGCGACCGCCACGCACAGGAGAAGTGAAATCATCCCGAGCGCATAATACGGCAACACCTTGCTGAGCAGAAGTTCCGTGCGCGTCACGGGTGATGCCAACAATGCCTCCATCGTGCCTCGCTCCCATTCGCGCGCCACCACCAGCGAGGTGAGCAGCGCCCCGATCACCGTCATGATCACCGTGATCGATCCGGGAATGATGAAATTCCGGCTCTCCGCCGAGGCATTGAACCAAACCCGCGGTTCTAACACGATCTCCCGCTTCAATTCCTCGCCCCGATCTTCGGCACGCTGCAACTGCCATGTCTGCCAAACCCCGTTGACCGTGGAGCGCACGAACTGCGCGATGTTAGGCTCCGACCCGTCGGCCACTAACTGAACCGGCGCGGTGTCGCCCGCCTGCTCGAGCTTGCGCGAAAAATCCTGCGGAATCACCACAAAGCCGCGGATTTTCGAATCCACCAGCGCGCGTTCCATCGCCGCACGCGAATCATAATGATGAATCTCCAGCCACGGCGATCCCGTGAGCGCCGCAGAAAATGCCGCAGCCTCCACCCCGCTATCGTCCACACGCAACCCAAGCCGCAATCGGGAAAAATCCAGGTTGATCCCATAACCAAAAATGAAAAGCAGCAGGACCGGCATGAAAAATGCGATCAGGATGCTGCTCGGGTCACGAAAAATTTGGAGTGTCTCCTTCCAACAAAGTGCCCTCAAGCGCCGCCCTGAAATCCAGTTCATGCCGCGCCCCTTCCTAACAGACTGATAGAACCCGTCCTCGCCGATTTCCATGTTCCGGATGGTTTCATGTCGGTAGTTCTCCAGTTTGTTTCAATCTCCACTGCGTGAACTCACCGGGGCGGAGACGATAGCGGGCGATGTTGCCTACATGAAGGCTCTGCAATTCGACTTCGATCGTGTCGATGAAATGCAGTTGATCGATTGCCGGAATCTCTTGAGCTGCGGCATTTTGAATCCAATCGATGGCGGCATCGCGCGTCAGGACTCGTTGCACGATTTCGCGGACGCAGCCCCCGATTTGACTCCGGTATTTCAGGCGGAAAGGATCCGGATCGCCGAGTGATTGGCGGACGGCGGCGTAACGATGAACGGAGCGGGTGTAGGCCCAGACAAATAGATCTCGCAAGTATTCGACGCGCTTGAGTTCATAGATGCCGATGAGTCCATGCAGGTAGTTCTCTGCTTCCACATCGACGAACGAAAGTGGGCAGAGGTTGTGACGGATCAGGGGAATGTTGGCGGCCAGACGGGAGACCCGTTTGTTGACATCCTCAAACGCTTGCAGATACGGCAATTGCACCATCACAAAAAACGCCGCTTCGAATGGATCTTCGATCGCACTGGCCTTGCTGAGAATGATTTGAAAAGATTCTTCGATTTGTTGAGGAACTTCCAAGGGGTGAAAGACGGTGCCGGAAATGCCGACCGCTCGGTCACGCAAGCGTCCGCAGGCGGC
>CAIYYV010000272.1 GCA_903930425.1 Akkermansiaceae bacterium
CCCCCTACCGAACGCAAAATCCAGCGACTCTTCCGAAACCCGGATCTCACTCGAAAAATCAAAATCTGCAACGACTTCGGCGCCGGCGGCGTCTCCGTCGCCATCGGCGAAATCGCCCCCTCCCTCGAAATCCACCTCGACTCCATCCTCAAAAAATACGACGGCCTCGATGGCACCGAACTCGCCATCTCCGAATCCCAGGAACGCATGGCCATCTGCGTCGACCCGTCAGATATCGACTATTTCATCCGGGAGGCAGACTTGGAAAACCTCGAGTGCGTCCACGTCGCCAACGTCACTCACACC
This sequence comes from Akkermansiaceae bacterium, assembly GCA_903930425.1. Taxonomy (GTDB): domain Bacteria; phylum Verrucomicrobiota; class Verrucomicrobiia; order Verrucomicrobiales; family Akkermansiaceae; genus Luteolibacter. The sequence continues at coordinate 307 of CAIYYV010000272.1, forward strand.
GAACGCCTCGTCATGACTTGGCGCGGCCAAACCATTGTCAACCTGTCCCGCTCCTTCCTCGACACCCACGGCGTCCAGCAATCCACCAAAATCCACGTCACGGAGCGTGGACTTCAGTCCGCACCTTTATCCCTAATCCCTAATCTATCATCCCTCAACGAGGCACTCTCATCTCTCAACACCTGCTCCCAAAAAGGCCTCGGCGAAATGTTTGACGGATCGGTCGGTGCCGGCACCGTACTCTGGCCATTCGGCGGCAAACATCAACTCACCCCGCCCGACGCCATGGTGGCCAAACTGCCGTTGTTAGAAGGCGACACCGACACCGCCACCTTCATGAGCTGGGGATTCGACCCCTATCTCTCCGAACAATCCCCCTTCCTCGGCGCAGTCTATGCCGTCACCGAGGCCGTCTGCAAAACCGTCGCCGCAGGTGCCCGCCTCACCGATGTCCGTCTCACACTCCAAGAATATTTCCCCAAACTCGGCTCCGACCCCGACCGCTGGGCACTGCCCTTCACAGCACTGTTAGGTGCCTTCCACGCCCAACACGCACTGCGCCTCGCAGCGATCGGCGGCAAAGACTCGATGTCCGGCTCATTCAATGACCTCGACGTGCCACCCACATTGGTCGCCTTTGCCCTCGCCCCGGGCCTCGCCAGCCTCGCTCTTTCTCCAGAGTTCAAACAACCCGGCTCCTCCATCTCACTGATAGAAATCCAGCGCGACTCCGACCACCTACCCGACTTCGAGGCCCTCAAAAAGGTCGCCGCACAGCTCTACCAACTCAACTCCCAGAAAAAACTCCTCGCCCTCCACCACGTCGGCCGCTGCGGCCTCGCCGCCGCCCTCGCCAAAATGGCCTTCGGCAATGGCATCGGCTTCCAGGAGAGCGCGGACTTCAGTCCACAATCTCCCTATCAGGAACGCTACTTCTCCTTCCTCGTCGAACATACCGAATCCCTACCTTCCTCGCTCAACGCCCAAACCATCGGCCACACCACCCCCGAACCCATTCTATCACTCAGCGGTGAAATCCACGCTCTAACCGACCTGCTGTCCGCCTGGACCGCCACCCTCGAATCCATCTATCCGACACAAGCAGGAAACAAAGCACAAAGCACGGCCAGCCCATCCCTTGCCCTTCCGAAACTCCCACTCCCGCCCACTTCTTTATCCAAAATCCAACTTCCTCGATCCCCCATCCACTCAAAACCGTCGGTTTTGATCCCCTCGTTCCCCGGCACCAATAGCGAATACGACTCCGCTAAGACCTTCCGCCAAGCCGGTGCCAAGGCCGATATCCTTGTGTTTCGCAATCTAACAGCCCTCCACATCGAGCAGTCCCTCACCGCCCTCGCAGAACAAATCCACCGCTCGCAAATCCTGATGTTCCCCGGTGGCTTCAGCGCCGGCGATGAACCGGATGGCTCGGCCAAGTTCATCGCCACCATCATCCGCTCACCGCGCGTGGCCGAGGCCATCATGGACCTGCTCCAAAATCGCGACGGATTGGTCCTCGGCATCTGCAACGGCTTCCAAGCCCTCATCAAAACCGGACTCGTCCCCTTCGGCGAAATCCGCAACCCGTCCGCTCTCGCACCCACCCTCGTCCACAACGACATCGGCCGCCACATTTCCTGTTACTCACACACCCGAATCGTCAGCAATCTCTCTCCCTGGTTGGCTCATTGCAAAATCGACGACATCCACACCGTGCCTGTCTCCCACGGCGAAGGCAAATTCTTCGCCAGCGAAACTCTCATTGACCAACTCGCTACTTCCGGCCAGATCGCCACCCAATACTGCGATTCTCACGGACTCCCGTCCATGGAAAGTGCCATCAACCCGAACGGCTCGCTCGCCGCTATCGAAGGCATCACCTCCCCCAGCGGCCGCGTCTTCGGAAAAATGGCCCACTCGGAACGCACCGGCTTCCATGTCGGCCAAAATATCCCAGGCTCCAAACTCCAGCCAATCTTCACGGCGGGAGTGCAGTATTTTGGCTGATTAGAGCCAAACGGGGCGTGGATCAGGAAATCTGCGCCTGATAGCCGGCGGAATCCATGAGTCCAGCGACCTCCGCGGTGTCCTTGACACGAAGTTGAAAGAGCCAACCCTTGCCATAGGGATCGGTGTTGACGAGCGAAGGATCCGCCTCAACTTCCGGATTCACCTCGACGATCTCTCCACCAATGGGGGCATAAATATCACTAGCCGCCTTGACGGACTCCACCACTGCGGTCGGATCCCCAATATCAACCCATCGGCCGATAACAGGAAGTTCGACAAAAACGACGTCGGTGAGTTCTTCCTGAGCGTGATCAGAAATGCCCACAGTGGCGATATCGCCATCGAGGCGAACCCATTCGTGAGTGCTGTTGTAACGGAGGTCAGTTGGTATATTCATGGGGTAATGGATGTGGTGAGAGGTAACGGATGAATCCCATAACTCACATGTGAACTATGAGTCTTGTTTCTTATAAAACGGCTTCCTCACCACTTCGGCGGGAAAGAGCCGCCCACGCACATCGATTTGCACATGGCTGCCTGGTGTTGAGTATTCGATCGGTAGATATGCCATGCCAATGCCAGTCATGAGCGATGGCGAGAGCGCTCCACTGGTCAGTTGGCCAAGGACCTTGCCGCTCCCATCAGTGATCGGGTAATGCGCACGGGGCGGCGGGCCTTTCTCAGTATATCGAATGGCGACAAGCTTGACTGCCGACCCATCCACTTTCTGACGGGCGAGGGCTTCGCGCCCAATAAACGAGGGTTTCTCCAGATCACAGAAAAAAACCAGCCCGGCTTCAATCGGCGAGTGTACAGGCGACAAGTCGCTCCCATTGAGCGGATACCCCATTTCAAGCCGGAGCGTGTCACGTGCACCGAGACCGCAGGGAACAGCCCCCGCGACAAGAAATCGCTGCCAGTGAGAAACTCCTTCAGCCGCGGGGCAGAAGAACTCGAAACCATCCTCGCCGGTGTAACCGGTCCGGCACACAATCGCCCCCGAAGCGGTGATGGTGATGCCGTTTCGCGGAGGCAGGGGGAGCCCAGAGAAAACCGCGGCAAAAATCTCAGCAGCGAGCGGCCCCTGAATCGCCATGCCTGCCCACAAATCACTTTCGTTGCGTAATGTGACACACCCGTCGTGGTGCCCGTCCAGATGCCTGGACAACCAAGCATAATCCTCATCGATCATTGAGGCATTGACCACCAGAAAATAGTCATTGGACCCCATGCGGTAGGCAATTAGGTCATCGATCACGCCGCCAGTTTCATTGAGCATCAGCGTGTATTGCCCCTGGTCTGGAGCAAGCCTTGAAATGTTGTTAGACAACACGCGATTGAGCCAAACCTCCGCAGTCGGACCTCCGACAACAAATTGCCCCATATGCGAGATATCAAAAATTCCGACCTTCGTGCGGACGGCCGTATGTTCTGTAATAATCGAGGAATACTGCACAGGCATCATCCAGCCGGCAAAGGGCACCTGCTTCGCCCCAAGTGCCTGATGAGCACATTCCAACGGTGTGTGTTTCAAATCAACCATGTCTGGACCATCTTGAGACCTGCCGGATAACTTGTCAATCCAGAGAGCGAGGAAACAACAAGTGGAGACTCAAATAATAAAGAATGTTCTTGCAAGCTGTGGAGATTTGGTATAAAAGTCGCGCATGGCAAGAAAACGATGGCTCGTGGCATGGAAGGATTCGGTAGTGAAGCCGGTATTTTACCACTGTATTTCCCGGGTGGTGGATCGGAAGCGGGTGTTTGGGCAGGAGGAGAAGGAGAAGTTTCGGACCTTCATGCGGATGCAGGAGAATTTTTCCGGGTGTCGGGTGGTTTCGTATTGCTTGATGAGCAACCATATTCACCTTTTGTTAGAGGTTCCTCCGATGCCGGAGGGTGGCCTGTCGGATGAGGGTTTATTGGCGCGCTTGCGGGCGATTTATCACGAGGCGGAAGTGGTGGGCGTGGCTTCGGAGTTGGCGGAAGCGCGGAAGATGGAAGCGTCCGGTGCCGCGAAAATGGCCGGAGGCGCTGCGGTCGGAGCGTTGGTGAGCATGAGGAAATCGGTGAGCATGAGGAAATCGGTGAGCATGGGGAAATCGGTGGGCACGGGTGGAACGGGCGCATCGGGTCGGGTGCAGGAGATTCACGGGCGTTACACGTATCGGATGCATGATTTGAGTGAGTTCATGAAGACGGTGATGCAGCGGTTCACGAA
>CAIYYV010000273.1 GCA_903930425.1 Akkermansiaceae bacterium
CCGCTGCCGATGGGGGTGCCATCCTCGCGGAACTCGACCGAACCACCTGTGGGCAGCGGCGTGACCGTGGCCGTGAACGTGACCGCTGTCCCGACGGTGACTGAGGCGGCCGAGGTCGCGACCGCGGTGGTCGTGTCGGTGCCCGTCGTGAGCGCGGCGAGGATGCCGTCGGAGATTTCGTCGGCGATCATCTGGTTGCCCAAGGTGGTCGGGTGAATGCCGTCATAGGTGAGCAGACCGTAAGCTTGCAAGACGACATACCCGCCATCGAGGCGGATTTCGTAATTGTTATTTTTCCAATAATTCACGAAGGCCTGACGGAGGTTCACGAAGGTGGCACCGGTATCGGTCGAGACCTTTTGGACAATGGCGGAGAAAGCGTCGATCTGCGGATCAATTCCTCCCGCGCCGATCGGTGACTCACCATTCGCCGCCGGGGTGGCCAAAATCAAGGTCACCCCCTTGGCGGCGGCGGTCGCGGCGAGGTCGCGCAGCCCTTGCTCATAGGCGGCGGGCGTGGTGTTGCGCCAGCCGGCGTCGTTGATGCCGATATAGACCACCGCGATGTCAGCCTGATCGGAGTCTAACAAACTTGCGAACGAGGCTTGCGGGGTGTTGCCCGGGTAGCCGCTGCCCGCAGCGCCGTCGCGGATATCGGCCACGCCACCACCGTTGATGCCGCGGTTGATCAGGGTGATCGTTTTGCCTTGAGTGCCGGCACCGGACGCAATCGCCGCGTTGATCATCCCGATATAGGTGTTCTGCCAGGTGATCGAATCGCCGAAGAGCACGATGCGCGTCCCGGTGCTGAGAGGCGTGCCTGCGGCTGTTAGATCCGCGCGACCGGTCGACGTGTAGAGCGCGGTGCGTGCCGCGGTGGCTTCGGCCGACAAATCATACGGCGGGGAAACCGGGACGACCGCAGTGCCGGTGGGCACGACTTCGCCGGACGCGAGCATGGCGGCAGGATAAAGGCCGGCGGCAAAGCCGGTGGGATTCATGAACCCAATTTGGGCAATCTGGCCGGCACTCAATCCACTCGCGGAGGTACCAAAGAAGATTGCCTCAGTCCCCCCGCCGGTGGGAGAACCGTTCCATTCACGGATGATGAGCTGCTTGGCGGACGTCCACGCGGCCGCAGAACTGTCTGCGAAATGGGCGATAGAAGTGCTGCCGGTGAGGTAGATGTTAGAGTCACCGGTGATGGCGAGGGTTCCCAGAGTTTCCGAATAACTATTGAAGTTCAGCGAGGATCCCACAGTGAGCGTCAGGTTCGATGCGTCGTTGATCTGGTTGTTCGCGCCCCAAAGCAGTGTGCCTGTGCCGGGGAAGCTGTTCGACATGGTGCCTTTCACCGTGATCGTGCCGTTGAGCGCGTTGCCAGAGGTTTTTCCAAGTTTCACCGGGCCGTTGTTGATCTCGGTGGTGCCGGTGTAGGTATTGCCCACCGCGCCACTGATGTGGAGGATGCCGATCCCCCCGGCGTTTACCGTCAAGGAACCGTTGCCGGAGATCGCGCCACTGGCGACCATGGTGTTGCCGCCGCCACTATCGATGATGAGCGAGTTGCCATTGAGATCCAAGGCCCGCGAAAAACCGCCACTGGCCCAGTGGGTTTTCGTGGTGTCCACCAAGCGACCGCTGTAACCTGAGGCCACCGCCACGTCGATTTTGACACCCGCGCCGGTATTCGTCGGTTCGAATGGATAGAGGGTATTGCTGATGTCCACCACATTGGAAGGAGCCGTGAAGGACACGGTGGTCGTGGAGGTGAGCGTGACGCCATCGGTCACGTCCGTCGCGGTGAACTCCGGCGTGCCCACCGTCGATGAGGTCACGGTGAAAGTGACCACACCCGAGATGTTAGAAACACCCGAGGCTCCCGAAATCGTGTCCAGTCCGGCCGCTCGGCTCGAAGCGAGTGTCACGGTCTTGCCGGCAAGGGGCAGATCGCTGCCATCTAACAAAGTCACGGTGATCGTGCTGGCACTGCTGCCATTCGCCACCACCGAACTCGGCGCTGCCGATACCGTCGAGGAGCCTGCGCTCGCCGCCGGATTTTCGGTAAATGTCACGGTGTCGGTGTCGGTGATCACCATGGTGTCCGTCGTGTCGGTCGCGGTGAGAACCACATCGCCCGGCGTCGTGGAAGTCACGGTGAAAGTCACCACACCCGAGGCGTTAGAAACTGCCGAGGCCGTGGTGATCGTGTCCGTACCGGCCGCGCGGTCGGACGCGAGCGCCACCGTTTTACCGGCGACGGGCAGACTGCTGGCATTCAACAAGGTCACGATGACCGTGGACGCATGCACACCATCGGCGCACAGCGTCGTGGGCGATGCGACCACTGTCGAAAGCCCCGCGTCTGCCGGTGGAATCGCGGTGTAGGTCACCGTGGCGGTGGCGGTGATCGCGATGCTGTCCGTCGTGTCGGTTGCAGTGAAAATCGCATCGCCCGGCGTCGTGGATTTCACCGTGAAAGTGACCACGCCCGAAGCGTTGGATTCGCCCGAGGCGGGAGTGATCGTGTCAAGCCCGGCCGCGCGGTTAGAGGCAAGTGTCACGGCCTTGCCGGGAACCACCGCGCCGGTGGCATCGAGCAAGGTCACCGTGATCGTGGAAGTGGCAACGCCGTCGGCCACCACCGAACCGGGCGAGGCTTCCACCGTCGAACGCCCCGCATCAGCCGGTGTCGTGGCACCCGGCACCACCACACTGCCCGTGCCGGTAACGAAGGTGCTGTTAGAGGATGTGTAGGTGCCGGGGCCCTTGACCACGCCACCCACCGTGAGATTCGTCACCGTGAGCACGCCGCCGGTGCCGGTTTCCACCTGGTGGCCGGTTTTGATATCCAGCCCGAGAATGGTGTCGCTGAAGCCGTTCATTTCCAGATAGAACGATCCGGAACCCGCGGTGCTGGTGATCGTCGAGGCATCGTTGATCTGGTTGCTCTTGCTCAGATGGATGCGCACGGTGTAGGTCGTGTTGACGGTGATCGGACCCGCCAAGGCGTCCACGCCGTCAGTCTTGTTCAATTGGAGGTGTCCATAGTCGACGCTGACGGCACTCATGCTGTTAGCCACCGTACCACTTAACTGGATATCAGGAGACCAAGTGGCATCGCCGCGTCCCTGAGTGCGGAGGGTGCCCGGACCGGTGATCGCGCCATTGTAGATTTGTGCAGTGCCGCCGCCATTGTTGATTGTGAATCGGAAGTTATTGAGGTTGATGGATGCCGCGAAAGTACCGCCCTGCCAATGTGAAGTCGCATCAGCGGTCAATCGCGCAGGACCCGCACCGACAACCGCATCAATCGTTTGCGTTTGGGTGCCGCTGATATCCTTGCGATTGATGGTGCTGAAAGTCCACACGGGCCCCTCGGTGTCGCCCTTGGTGTTTTTCGCGACGATCTGCCATTTGTAATTCTCAAGCGAAAGCACCTGTGGGTTGACCGTATAGCTGCTGCTGGAGACATTCGCGGTCGGGGTGCCGGGTCTCGCTCCTGCCGAAGCGAGCCAGAGATAGACATCATAGCTGCTAGCCAAAGAACTATCCGCCCAATCAAGCGTTGCCAAATTGGCGGGA
>CAIYYV010000274.1 GCA_903930425.1 Akkermansiaceae bacterium
AGAGCACCCAGATCTTTGTGACCCCGGACCAGCCGAAAGCCCTCCTGGGCCCGCAGCAGAGCCACTCCCATCCAGCGCGACAACTGGTCGGTCTGCGCATTCCAGCGGCACACCTTGCCGGACGCCCCGTGGCACATTGCTTCAAGCACCTCATCGAACATCCCTTTGCGCTTCTTCGCCGCCGCATAGGACTTCAAACGCACCTCGCTCTCCTTGCCATCCTTCTTCATCACTCGAACCCCGATGGGTATGCCATCCGGTTGCGCGCCGTGGATGCAGCGGGCCTGGTGACCACCCGGTCGATGCGGGTGCTTGCCACTCCCTCGCAATTGCCGAATCTTTTCACCTCCGCCGGTGAGGGCGCAACCTTCATCAATGCCACGCGCCTAGCAGAATTCGGGGGCGCGGTTTATGCAGTCGCCGGCCAATCGTTGTGGCGCAGCCTCGATGGAGGCCTCACCTGGCAACGCGTGCCGGTGCCGTCGTCTGTCACGGGTGGCATCGTGGAAATCGCAGCGGGCAACGGGGCTCTCGTTTTGCAATTGGGGTCATCCACCTTCGCCACCAGCCGCAATGGCATGAATTGGGAAACGATTTCGATCCCTTCCTCGAGTGGGGGCACACCCGTCAGCAAGCTGTCGTTGCGTTTTCAATCCGGTTGGTTTGCGGCCAGCTTTATCGATGATGCCATCGGCGGTGTCCTCCTGCTCTCCAAGGACGGCATCACCTGGCACCGCAGCATCGCAAACGCCACCACGAACAACTCGGGCTGGATGACCGTTGATGATGCGGGTGCGGTCCTGTCTTCCCTCACCGATTCGCTCGGCCTTGGCCTGTTTCGTTCCACGGTTTTCGGTGACAATTGGAATCCAATTCCGACCTTCGCAGCCATTTCATCCCCTACGGTGCTTTGTCAAAAGGGTCTCTATCTGGCCTATTCGGGAAAGAGAACCTGGACATCGAACAACGGCATCGATTGGACGGAACGCTTCACCTTCAGCACGAATACCCGGGTGATCTCGTGTGGTGACCGCTTCTTCGCCTCCAATGAAGGCGGTGGGTCATTCACTTCTGTTTCCTCCGATCGGATCAACTGGCAGGCGATCAGTGGCTCGTCGACGACCATCGGCTTTCTCGTGGGATCAGCCAAAATGGGTTTCCTTTCCAAGGCCTACGCAGGCACCGCCACTCTATGGAGCGCCAATGGCGTCACTTGGCAAACAGTTCCTAACAGTCCATCCGACCTCAGAACCGCTCTTGTTAGAAGTGACAGCTTCCTCGCGGTGGATGGCATGGGAGCGGTGTGGCAGTCCCCTAACGGATTGACCTGGACCAAGTGCCTTCCTGGAAGATCCGCGACCACGATGACCTATGCCAGTTCCACGCAGCAACCCTCACTGGTTTCCTTCGGATCGGGTTTGCTGACCGGCGGAAGCGGCGGGATCCTGCATCTGTCATCTGCGGATTTTTCGACATGGACCCGTGCGACTCTGGATGGGGTTGAGATGCCCGCCAACAGCTCAATCCCAAAAATCACCAGCAATGGCAGCCGCGCGCTTGCGATCATCCGCACCTCATCGAACACCGCGGCCACCGGAATCTTCAGAACCACGAACGGCACCGCATGGACCAAGCCCACCCAGCCCACGACCACGCAGACATTTCGTGCCATTGCGGAAAATGGCACTTCGCTCATCGCCGTCGGAACCGGGGGCTTGGCATGGCGCTCAACCGATGACGGCCTGAATTGGACCGCGTTCACCATCACCGGCTTGGTGGAAGGCCAGGCGGTGGCGTGGTTCTCTAACAAGTGGATCGTGCTTGGCACGGATTCGGCCACTGCCGGTTCTCCGCTCAAAGTTTTCTATTCCACCAATGGAACCACTTGGACCAAAGGGAGCAGCATCGGCTTGAATGCGTCATCGTTGCTGATGCCGAATCTGGTCAGCGGCCACGGCAAGCTCGTCTGCTCGTCGACTTACAATCCGGTGAGCACGACGAATGGCACCACGTGGTCCGCCATGCCGGTGATCGACGGCCGCGGCAGCAGCACCACCGAGATGGACATGGCCGCCACGTCGACGGGTTGGCTCGCAGTGTTGCCCGCCACCGCTGCCGTCCGCACCGGCATGTGGACCCTGCCCGCCGATGGCAGCGCCTGGACTCCGGTTCCCCCACTTCAGGAACAAGTCACGGGAGTGGAAAACGTCGGCAGCCGAACATTCCTTCTCGGCGTGAAATTCCTCATCGAATGGCCCGAAATGGATTTTGCAATCGAGCAGTCCGCCATGCCCACCGCCACCCTCGGCGTGGGCGACCGGCTCTCATGTAACGTCAAGGTCCGCAACCTTGGCCTGCTCACATCGGCAGAAAGCCTGAACGTCGACGGCTGGCTGTCGAAGGATGGATTTTCCGGTGACGAAAATGATATCTATCTGGGCAGGGCGCCCCTCGGCGTCGTGCTGCCGGAGCCCGGCAATGAAATCAGCGCGAACCTTCTATTCGAACTGCCCTACACGATCATCCCCGGCACCATGCATCTGATCGTTCGGCTGGATCTCGAGTCCAGACTCTATGAAACGAATGACTCGAACAACGTCGATGTCAGCAAGTCGCAATGGGTCGTCATTCCGGCGCGGCGGCTTTCTCTCGCTGCGAATGGCAATGGCATGATCGTGGCCGACCAGTTGACCGAATACTTCCCCGACAAGGCGCGTGTCGCGCTCGTCGCCCAGCCTGGCAAAGGCAGTTTTTTCACCGGTTGGGATGGTGACGTCCCTGCGGCGGCCAACGTAGTTCCCGAAGGCCGTTCCACTCCGCTGAATGAAAACCTTGTCATCCTCGATTCCGATAAAACCGTCGTCGCCAACTTCAATGCCGCCTGTAAACTCACCGCCTCCACCTGCGGTGGCGGCACCGTGAACTTGGATGCATCGAACGGTCTCTATCAGAGCGGAACCTCCGCCACGCTCCATGCCGAACCCCTTTCCGGATGGACCTTCCTCGGTTGGTCAGGCGACATGAGCTCCACCGCTCCCGACGCCAGCCTGATGATGAATGCCGACAAGGCTGTAACCGCCCGGTTCACCATGACTTTGGAAGAATGGAACTCGCGCTCCTTCACCGTCGCCGAGCGTCCCAATCCAGACATTGCGGGTCATGACACCGACCCGGACGCCGACGGCATCCCTAACTGGCGCGAATGGCTGTTAGGCAGCGATCCGAAGGATGCCGCTTCCACCGGCCATGCGCCACCGCTGCTCGAGCGAGGCATCTATACCTTCTCCTACACCCGGATGGAAGCCATGCCGACAGGCCATGCCGTTCGCGGCGTGGCCTCCGCCAATCTCCGCGACTGGTCGCTGCCTTTGACCGAACGAGTCATTGCCAGAACGGACGGAATCGAAACCATCGAAGCCAGCTTCGACAGCAGCGGCCAGCCCAAGGCATTCTTCAGCATCACCACCGAACAACCGGCACCGGAAATCAAATAAACGCCTCGTTGCGGCTTCCACACGGGATCCTGAATGACAATCCTTTCACTTCCTCACGCTCTGGCGATCTTTCCATTTTTTGGATCATCCATTTCCGAGGCCGCGAAGACCTTTGTGTTTCTCATCCTTCGACGAGCGGGGGTCATTTTTGGATTTCAACGTCGGGGTGCGGGCATGACCCGATGGCTGCAATGAACTGCCGCCGCGAGTGACACTTTGCGCGTGTGGCAGTGTCGATTGCCGGATCGTGTTCTGGAATTGCGGGTTATGCCTCGACTCGCGCGCAGCGGGGGATACGCCTCTTGCATAAACACTGCTAGATGATTGACCATCGAATGTCCGGAAGTGATTTCCACTGGGCTCAGACCTCACCTGAGGTGTGCTGTAACGGGCTCGCTCAACGCTGGAGTGATTCATGACACGCGGGCGCTCCGGAGCCCGGCGAATTTGTTTGGACCACTCGAAGTTGGAATTTCGATAGGCGGATTCGCGATTGTGATAGTTAGTGAGGGTCAGGTGATTGACATATCGCGGCGGAGGGCAAAATCCATGGCCGGGACGCCAGCCATAAGGGTGGGGGGTTCCGATGATGATAGGAGGGCGGTAGCCGATGGGGTAATAACCATTCAGATAGGGATCGTAGTAGCAGCGGCGCTGATAATCGTAATAGCTATAGCAGGACGCATCATAACCCCACCGCGGATCCCCGGTGCTCACAAAAACCGATGAGGAAAAATGGCTGTTGCCATAACCGTAGCCCGCTCCATAACCGGAATCGTAGCCTCCGCCGACAGAGAGTGCATACGGATCATAAACACAGGAGGTGAATGCAAGTGCGGCCGCGACTCCCACGGCGGCTCCAGCCCAATGACGAAGGTTTTTCTTCATGACTGGAGAATAACAGCACCCGAACGAGGGAGCCAATATTTTCTCAGGATATATTTTCCGGGCAAAGCGTCCGATGGGTTGACAAGCGGGGGGGGCTCAGATTCGATCGGCTGATTCACTTATGAGCCATTCAAGTTTGCCTATTTTAGTGACCGGTGGCGCGGGATACATTGGTTCGCACACCGTGCGGTTTCTCGCCGGCCGCGGACAAAAAATCGTGGTTTTGGACAACCTTGTGTTTGGTCACGACCAGTCGCTGGTCGATCCGGGCGTGGAATTGGTCGTCGGCGATGTCGGGGATCAGGATTTGGTGCGTTCGTTGTTTGCCAAGCACCGGTTTGCTGCGGTGGTGCATTTTGCCGCCTATGCCTACGTCGGGGAATCGGTGAGCAATCCGCTGAAATACTATCAAAACAACACCGCGGAACCGGTCAAGCTGTTGCAAGTGATGCAGGAATTCGGGTGCAAGGTGTTTGTTTTCTCATCCACCTGCGCCACCTACGGGGTGCCTGTGGCCCTGCCGATCACTGAAAACAACCCGCAAAATCCCATCAACCCCTACGGCCGCAGCAAACTCATGGTCGAGTGGATCCTCGCCGATTGCGGCCATGCTTGGGGCCTGCGCAGCGCCTGCTTGCGCTATTTCAATGCAAGCGGCGGTTCGTCTGACGGGAAAATCGGGGAAGATCACAACCCGGAAACGCATTTGATTCCTCGTGTGCTCATGGCGGTGACCGGGGAGATTGAATTTCTTGAAGTCTATGGCACCGATTACGCCACGCCCGATGGCACCTGCATTCGTGATTACATCCATGTGGAGGATTTGGCGGATGCCCATGCCCGTGCCTTGGATTATTTGACTGCGGGCGGCGTCTCGATGGGTTGCAATCTCGGCACAGGTGTCGGGGTTTCGGTGAAAGAGATTCTTGCAGCAGTCGAGGAAGTGACCGGGAAAACCGTGCCGGTCAAATACGGTCCCCGTCGCGAGGGAGACCCCGACTCACTCGTGGCGGATCCTTCGCTGGCGAAGCAATGGCTTGGTTGGGAGGCAAGCCGCAAGGATGTGCGGGAGATGGTTCGTCCCGCCTGGTTATGGATGCAAGGTCCGCATCGTGGCAGGTTTCCGACCAACACCCGTTCCGCATAATCGCGGCGAATGGACATTTTCACTTGCGGACCCGGACATCGCGGTTCACTCTCATTCAACCCGATTCATGATCATGCCATCCATTCACACCCAACCCCATTCCGGCTGCGGCAAGTCCGCATTCACGCTGGTGGAGATGCTTATCGTCATCGCGATTATTGCGGTTTTGATGACTGCCGGGTCCATCGGCCTGAGCGGCATGGGTGGCAAGGGCGTGTCGAGCGGGGTGGCTGTTTCCGAGTCATTGTTTGATGAAGCGCGCACCACCGCTGTCGGTCGTAACATCCGGTCCTGTGTGCTGTTAGCCAAGACACTCACTCACAAACCCCAGGAAGATTTGCGCCGCTTGGTCGTCGCTTATGAAGAAGTGGATGACTATGGCCTGCCCAAAAGCACGCCCGATCAGGAGCCTAACTGGGTGCTGTCAAGCCGCGGCTTGGTGTTGCCGGACCAAGTGTATTTCAGCCAGAAATTCAGCAAGAAAAACCAAGCGAGCGGTGGGGATCAAGTGCCGGTCATTTCTGATGCCAAGATCAAGAACGTGAAAGATGCGTTCAAGGGCACCTACTTCATTTATGAATTCAACGATCAGGGGATTTGTAAAATTCCCGGCGCGGGTTTCATCATCGGCAGTGGCTCCCGCAATGGCAGCCAATCGTCCATCAATCAGCCTCCACGCATCACCGCCTCGGCCAAGCGTGATTTTGGCGGTTTTGTGATCTGGCGCAACGGGCGGACCTCTGTGTTTCGCAGTCCCGATCAAATGGGGTCTGGCCTTCGATCCCTCCAAGCCGGAGCTACTTTTTGAGTCATGAAATTTCACCCTTCCTCCCGCCCGCCCGGCTTCACCCTGATTGAGACCGTGATCGCCATCGGCGTGATTGCCGTGCTCCTCACCGGATTCATGATGGTTTTCGCGCCGGCCGCCGCCGGGATTCGCAAATCGCTCAACGTGCAGGAGATTGACCGGATCTCTTCCACTTTCGAACAGGAGATGGTCACGCTGCCCACCGATTCGAGCACGTATCCAACCGGCTTTGCCAAGGCCTTCGCGTGGATCAAGGAATCCAACACCTTGAATACCGCGTTGTTAGTCTATCAATACCGGGGCAGCTTATCGAGCACTCGTCCAGATGGCACTCCGACTCCCGTGCCCAATATCAAGGGCAAGCTGCCAGGCAAGGACTACGTCGTTCAATCCATGGTCCGTCGCAAAAGTGATACCAAATTTGTGAACGAGGATCTCCCGGCGGTTGAAGGCGGAGTCTATTTGGTGAAATGCACCCAGCTTGTTTTTAAAAATGGCCAATTGATTCTTGGCACCGCAGGCACCATAGCGGATCCGAAGGGCGTGGCGGGCACTGCCGCAAGTTCCGATGATTACCCGGAAGCCGTCATTGCGTTTTCAGCGGATTTCTTCGCCCTGCCGTCCAAGGCGGCTTCCTATTTTGGATCGGGCGGAGGCTTCAGCAAGACCTTTACCGCAACTGCCAACACCGCAGTGAAGAAACCCGTGTTCACCCGCAATCTGGCGGTGCGCCGCTAACAGAATCCCAGAAAAGTCCCAATGAAAATCCCACGGATTTCACCCACCTCACGCGGTTTCACATTGATGGAACTGATGGTGGCCATGGCCATTACCACGGTCATCGTGACCGTTCTGGTCTCCATCACCGCCATCGCCATGGACACCTGGAACCGCAGCCGGGCGGAACTCCGTGCCGCACGCCAAGCAAAAGCCATGGTGGACAGCATGGCCAGTGATTTTGAATCGATGGTCACCCGCCGCGGCAATACCTATGAGTGGCTTTCCGCCATCAATTCCAATAGCCTTCCTGGGGAAAAATTGACGAGCACCAACGCTGCGGAGTTGATCATGTTCTCGGCCGCGACGGACCGCTATGATGGTGAAATCGGCATCAATAATACAAACGACAAGGGCGGGGATGTTTCCTGTGTTGCCTATCGCCTCAAATACAAGGATCCGATCGTTAAAAGCGGCACCGTTTTCAAAACCTTCGTCCTGAACCGCTTGTTGGTCAATCCAGACAATACTTTCAATGACTTGTTAGGGAAAGCCGATTTGCCCATCGCATTTTCGAAATACTCCTCGAAGCTCGATGAGGTTCAGAATTTTGTATGTGAGAACGTGTTTCAATTCACGATCACCTTTCACATCGAAGCGACACGTGTGACTGACACCACCAGCGAGCTTGTTCCTGTCTCGGTGACTATCGGGCAAACAAACACCGGGCAGGTCACACAATCCCTGAAAATCAAGGGGACCGGTCTTAAAGTCGTCGGCGCAGGTGCCTCGGTGACACCCGAGCAGTTGGCGGCGGGACGCATTGCCTCTGTGGAGATTTCCCTCACGGTCCTAACGGATTTTGCAATCGATCAACTGCGCAAGCGCCCGTTCTCTGAGAAGGATAAGCCGGAATTTCTCGCGAAGAATTCATACCAATACACCAAGCGGGTGTCGATTCCCAGCATGTGAGGAAGCAGCAGGGACAGCGGGTCACGATTTTTTGAGGGGACAAGCGGGCTGAAGCCCGCGCTCCATGCTGCTTGTCTCAGAGAGTTCCAAATCGCCGGTGTCGGCGTTGGTATTCTTGGACCGCTTCGGTCAAATCGTTGCGACGAAAATCCGGCCAGAATTTTTTGATGATGACGATTTCGGCGTAGCTGATCTGCCAGAGGAGGAAATTGGAAATGCGCATTTCACCCGATGTGCGGATCAGCAGATCCGGATCTGGAATGCCTGCGGTTTGCAGGCGGGAGGCAAAGAGCGCGGTGTCGATCTCCTCGGGCGCGAGCGTTCCGGCGGCCGCGTTTGCCGCCAGTGATCGGGCGGCCTCAACGATTTCCTCCCGCCCGCCGTAGGAAAGTGCCAGCACCAGTGTCAAGGCGCTGTGATGTGAGGTGCGGTCGATGAGCTTATCTAACAATCCACGGGTTTTCCGGGGCAGGCGGTCGAGCTGGCCGATGGCGAGGAGGCGGATATTCTGTTGGTCGAGATCCTTGGATTTTTCGGATAGAAATCGATCGAGCAGATTCATGAGAGCGCTGACTTCGGCGGGCGGGCGGTTCCAATTTTCCGATGAAAACGCATAGAGGGTGAGGAATTCGACGCCGAGATCGATGCAAGTGTGGGTAATTTCCCGCACGGATTCGGCACCGGCGCGGTGGCCTTCACGGCGTGGGAGACCGCGCTCCTTGGCCCATCGGCCGTTGCCATCCATGATGACCGCGATGTGGCGGGGAGTATCAGGAAAATCAGGCATGATGTGAGAAACTGGAACCTATGGCACCACCAACGTTTGCTTGCGGTCAGGCCCGACGCCGACAAATGCGAGGGGCGCGCCACACAGTTGTCCGAGGCGCGTGAGATACGCTTTGGCCTGTTCGGGCAGTTGCGCGTAAGTGGTGCAGCCGGTGGTGTCACACTGCCAGCCGGGCAAGGTTTCGTAAACGGGCACTGCCCGACTCCAAAACGAGCGCTCTGCAGGCGGCAGCGTGTGGATTTCACCGTCGATATCATAGGCACTGCAGATTTGCAGGGTTTCGTAGGCGTCGAGACCGTCGACATTCGTGACGGCCAGGCCGGTGACGCCATTGACCATGCAGGCGAAACGCAACAACACGGTGTCTAACCAACCACAACCGCGCGGGCGGCCAGTGGTGGCCCCGAATTCCCGACCGAGACCGTGGAGGTAATCGGATAAGCCGTCATCGCCCGTGGGGAATGGGCCGGATCCGACGCGTGTGGTATACGCCTTGCAAACGCCAATGACCGCGTCAATCGCCGTGGGCGGCAGGCCCGAACCCGTGCACGAGCCACCGGATGTGGTGTTCGATGATGTGACAAACGGGTAAGTGCCGAAGTCGATATCCAGCAATGTGCCCTGCGCGCCTTCAAATAGCAGGGTTTTTCCGGATTTCCAAGCGGCATGAAGGATGGGGATGGTGTTGGTGAGGTGCGGCCGCAGCCGCTCAAACGCCGTGAAAACCTCGTCAATGACCTCCCCGGCATCAAAGGTGATGAGATCGTGCCGCGCCAGCACCTCGTTCGCTTCGGCCACGCGACGCGTGATTTGCGCGGTGGCGAACCCGCGATCTAACAAGTCCGCCATGCGCAGTCCGCAGCGGTTGATTTTATCGGCGTAGGTCGGGCCGATGCCGCGTTTGGTGGTGCCGATTTTTTGGTCGCCGAGTGAGGCTTCTCTGGCGGCGTCGAGTTCTTTGTGGAAAGGGAGCACGACATGGGCGCGGTCGGAAATCAGAAGTTTGCTCGGGGTGATGGCGATGCCCATCGTTTCGATGCGTTCGATTTCCTGAACCAGTCCGAGCGGGTCGATCACGACGCCATTGCCGATGACATTGGTTTTGGAATCCCAGAGGATTCCGGACGGCAGGAGATGAAGGACGTATTTAGCGCCTTCCGTGATGACGGTGTGGCCGGCATTGTTGCCACCTTGGCCGCGGATGATGACATCTGCGGATTGGGTGAGATAATCGACGATTTTGCCTTTGCCTTCGTCGCCCCATTGGAGACCGATGATGATAGTGTTCATGGTAAAATTTTAAATTTTAAGCATTAAATTCGAAACGCAAGAGGAGGAGACGAAGATGCTTGTGTGTTAGAATGAATTTCTTCGTTTCGAATTTAGAATTTAGTGCTTTCAATGAGCGCCGCGAATTCCGCAAAAAAATAGCTGGCGTCATTCGGGCCAGGGGAGGCTTCCGGGTGATACTGCACGCTGAAGACCGGCAGGTCGCGGTGGCGCATACCCTCGACAGTGCCGTCGTTGAGATTGATGTGAGTGACCTCGATGTGAGCGGGCAGTGAGTCCGGATCCACTGCGAAGCCATGGTTTTGCGAGGTGATAGAGATTTTTCCGGTGCGGAGATCCTTGACCGGTTGGTTGCCGCCACGGTGGCCGAACTTGAGTTTGAAGGTCTTGCCGCCAAAGGCATGCGCGAGTAGTTGGTTGCCTAGGCAAATCCCGAACACGGGTTTTTTGCCGATGAGTTGGCGGAGTTCTTCGTGGATGTAGCCGAGTGCCGCGGGATCCCCGGGTCCGTTAGAGAGAAAGATGCCATCGGGATTCCGGGCGAGCACCTCGGCGGCGCGGGTGGTGGATGGCAGAACTTCCACCTCGAAACCTTCCTGCCGCAGGCGGCGGAGGATATTGAACTTGATGCCGAAATCGTAGGCGACGATGCGGTGGCGCGTTGGAGGCAGCGCTTCGTGAGGACCGGTTTGTCCGATAGAAGGATTGGGCAGCACCCAGCGCCGGGATTCATCGACCCATGCATAGGGTGCCTGAGTGGAGACTTCCTTAACATAGTCCATGCCGGCCATGTGGGGGGAATCCACGGCGGCGGCGATGGCGGATTCGCGGCTGAGTTCAGTGCTGACACAGGCGCGCATGGCACCGCGTGAGCGGAGGTGTTGGGTGAGGGCGCGGGTGTCGATCCCTTGGATGCCGAGGACGCCGTGATGCGCGAGGTAAGCCGCAAGCGGTTGAGACGAGCGCCAATTGGACGGGACTTCACAGAGTTCGCCGATGACGAAGGCGCGGATGTGCGGTTCACGGGATTCGGCGTCCTGCGGGTTGATTCCGTAATTGCCGATTTGCGGGTAGGTCATGGCGACGATTTGCCCGCGGTAGGAGGGATCGGTGATGACCTCCTGATATCCGGTCA
>CAIYYV010000275.1 GCA_903930425.1 Akkermansiaceae bacterium
CCATCTCGAAACACCTCGCCGAATTGATGGGGGGCGAAATCGGCGTGCGGAGCACCCCGGGTCAAGGGTCGGAGTTTTGGTTCATCGTCCGCCTCGGACAGCAACTGTTAGACACGCAGTCGCCCTGCCCGCCTCCGAGCCGTCTGCGCGGGATGCGTGTGCTGGTCGTGGACGACAACGCGACTCAGCGCGAGATCCTCATCCCGCAGTTGGAGTTCTGGGAGATGCGCCCATCCGGAGTCCCGGATGCCATGGCGGCCATGGATGCGCTCGACGCAGCATTCGCCGAAGGCGACCCGTTCCGAATCGCGCTGATCGATATGCAGATGCCGGGCTTCAATGGCGCGGACCTCGGCCGCTTGATCCAAGCCGACGCGCGCTTCGCGGACCTTCGGATGGTCATCGTCGTGTCGCTCGGATCTCCCGATCATCCGCAGTATTTTGAGAAGCTCGGCTTTGCCGGTTTTGTGATCAAACCGATCGGGCACCAAGAACTCAAAGCCATCCTGTCACGCGTCTTCGACGAGACCGGCGGTCCAGGCCCGCGGTCGATTGTCATGCGCCGCACTGCCCGCGAAACGCTGAAATCATTCCACCACTTCAAGGGTCGTGTCCTCGTAGCCGAAGACAATATCACCAACCAACAGGTGACTCTCAATATCCTTCGTAAACTTGGCCTCTATGCCGATGCGGTGGCCAATGGCGTCGAAGCCCTCAAGGCCCTCGAAATCCTCCCCTATGACTTGGTCCTCATGGATGTGCAGATGCCTGAAATGGACGGCTTCGAAGCCACCCGCCGCATCCGCAACGGCCCGTCCGCAGTCCGTAACTCCCAAGTCCCCATCATTGCCATGACCGCCAATGCCATGCAGGGCGACCGCGCCAAATGCTTGGACGTCGACATGGACGACTATGTGCCGAAGCCGATTTCACCCCAATCGCTCGCCGACGTTTTACACAAGTGGTTGCCCCAAACAGAGGCGGAACCCCTTTCTCATCGTGCCCCATGAAAATCCTGATCGCCGAAGATGATGCCACCTCGCGCTTGTTGTTGACATGCGTTTTGCAGAAGCAAGGTCACGAGGTGCTTGAAACCATCGATGGTATCGAGGCTTGGGAGGCGCTCCAACAACCTGATGCGCCGCGATTGGTGATTCTCGACTGGATGATGGCCAAGATGGATGGCTTGGAGGTGCTCCGTCGCGTCCGCGCTCAAGCGAGCGAACGCCCGCCCTATATCATCATGTTGACCGTCCGAAATGAGACGCCTCACATCATCGCAGGACTGGAGGCAGGTGCCAACGACTACCTCGGAAAACCCTTCGATTCCGGGGAACTCGTCGCCCGCGTCGCGGTCGGCCAACGCCTCATCGAAATGCAGGATGCTCTTGCCCGCAAGGTCGATGAATTGCACCAGTCCCGTGCCGACTTGCATGTGCTCGCCGCCCGCCTTCAAGCGATTCGTGAAGAGGAACGCACACTTCTTGCCCGTGAACTGCATGATTCGTTCGGCCAACACCTCACCGCTTTGCAAATGGATTTGATGTGGATGGATGGCCACCTCCAATCGTCCAAAACACCCGACCTCGGCCCACTGAGTGATCGCATCGTCGCCATGGTGCCCCAAATCGAACGCCTCACCGAACAAACCCAAACGCTCTGCACCGCTCTCCGTCCGAGCGTCCTCTTCGAGTTGGGATTGGTCGCCGCAATCGAATGGCAGGTCGAGGATGTCGCCAAACGCAGCGGACTCGTGGCGACCACATCGTTGCCCGTCGAGGATGTGGATCTCGACGAAGGACTCGCGCTTCCCTTGTTCCGCATCGTCCAGGAAGCCCTCACCAACGTGATCCGCCATGCCAAAGCCACCTCTCTCGATGTCCGCCTCCAAATCGCCGATCAGGCACTCGAACTCATTATCCAAGACAACGGCCGCGGATTCCCCGCCGATTTGCTCGCGGGATCCAAGGCGCTCGGCTTGCTCGGCATGCGCGAACGCGTCATCACGTTTGGCGGCACCGTCGATTTTCTGAACGCCCTCGGCACAGGGGCCACCGTGCGCGTGCGAGTGCCGCTGCCCACCGCAAACCTAACGATTCATCCGATAGATCACCCATGAAAATCCTTCTCGCAGACGATCATGCGCTGCTGCGTGGCGGGCTCAGGTTGATGCTTGCGGCGGCCTTTCCAGACGCGGAATTTGGAGAGGCCGAACAATGCGAGCAGGCCCTCGAATCCGCACTCTCCCAGCCATGGGATCTCGTCATCCTCGATATCTCGATGCCCGGACGCGGCGGATTGGACGTGCTCAAGGAGATTCATGCGCGGCGTCCCACCCTGCCGGTCCTCATCCTGAGCATGTATACCGAACGCCAGTTTGCCGTGCGCGCATTTCGCGCCGGGGCCAGCGGCTACCTCACCAAAGCCAGCGCGGGTGCTGAAATGCTCCGCGCGGTCAACCATATCCTCGGCGGCGGCCGTTATGTCAGCGCCGAACTCGCCGAACAATTGGTCGCCGTGCTCGACAGCGGCGCGGGCGGCATGCTCCATGAGCGACTCTCAGCCCGCGAGTTCGAGATCCTCCGCCTCATCGCCTCCGGAAAAACCGTGAAAGAGGCCGCCACCGAACTGGCCCTCAGCAGCAATACCATCAGCACCTACCGCGCCCGCATCCTCGAAAAAATGCAAATGCGCACCAATGCCGAACTCACCCATTATGCCATCGCCAACCAACTCGCCGAGTAACCGAGACACCCGAATCCCGTTTTGCCCGACCTTGTGTAGTCAAACCCGTGACCGTTTATCATAAAATTACTTGATGATATTGCGCTCGGCCCTTGTTTATGCTCGGTTTGACCAGCGCCGCGCGTTCTTTTTTTAAAATTCAGCGTTTCATCCATCCCTGCCCCCATGCAAATCCTCATCAGTGAAGACGACTTCACCTCGCGCGCCGTGCTCGCGGGGATCCTGAAAAAACGGGGTTATGACGTGCTTGAAACGACCAATGGCATTGAGGCCTGGCAGGTGCTCCAACAAAAAGACGCCCCCCAATTGGTGATTCTCGATTGGATGATGCCTGAGATGGATGGCCCGTCGCTTCTCCAACAGGTCCGCGCCTTGCAAACCGATTGCCCACCCTATGTCATCATGCTGACCGCCAAGAGTGAGAAGCTCGATGTCATCAGCGGACTGGATGCCGGTGCCAATGATTATTTGAGCAAACCCTTTGACCCAGACGAACTCCTCGCCCGCGTGGAGGTCGGACAACGCATGGTTGAAATGCAACTCAGGCTGCATCGGCAACGGGCGAATGCGCAGTGCTTCCGGGTGGAAGCCAGCCGGCGCTTGGCGGATATGGAGGATGCGTTGGCAGCCAAGGATGAGCAATTGCGCCAACTGCAAACGGAGCAGCTCGTTCTCACAGCGCGGCTCCAGGCGGTGCGGCCGGATGAGCGCCCCAGCAATGCCGCGCCGCAATCGAGCGTGGTCTGTGAACGCGGTTTGGTCGCGGCGATCCAGCAGCAAATCGAGGAAACCGGGAAGCACACCCGCCTGGCGTTCCGTGCCTCACTGCCAGCCGCTGAGCTTCCGTTAGATCAATCGCTCGCGCTCGACCTTTTTTGGATTGTCCAGGAGGCGCTCACGAACGTCGGCCGCCATGCGCAGGCAACCGAGGTGGAAATCCAATTGGCCTGCGCGGGCCGTGAGTTGGAACTTTGCATCCAAGACAATGGCCGTGGCTTCCCGCCCGGATTGCTCGTCGGATCCAAAACGCTCGGTCTGCTCGGCATCCGGGAACGGGCGCGCGCGTCCGGTGGCTCGGTGGAATTTTTGAATGAACCGGGTAAAGGTGCTACCGTGCGATTGCACATCACGTTACCCGCTCCCATGCCCTGAAAAAAGTTTCTCACCCCTTGCTCAGATGCCCGCCTCCTCATCAGCAAATTCTTCGAGTCCGTCTCTATTGGTGCCCTGGCCAGTGGCGATTTTGGTGGTGGCAGTGGTGTATGCCTTGATGGCCAAGGTGGCGATCCAGGTGGCGGTGCTTCCCGGCGACTTTTCGCCGGTTTTCCCAGATGTGGGCATTGCTTTGGCGGCGGTCTTGATTTTTGGGCGCATCGCCTTGTTCGGCGTGTGGATTGGGGCTTTTGCGGTCAACACGATGGCTTTTCTCAATGGCACGGTGATGAGCGGTCAATCGTTGCTGACGGCCTTGCTCGTCGCGGCCTGCATTGCCTTGGGCATCATCCTCTTTGCAGGGTCATTGGCCTTTCTGGTGCGTCGTTTTTGCAAGGATGAATACTCATTGTATAGCGGCGGCAATTTGTTGCTCTTGATCATGCTCGGCGCGATCGGGTGTTGCATGGTCAGCCCCACACTCGGGGTGCTCAGCCTGTCGTTAGGCGGCTATGTCCCGTGGGATCACTTCACCAACTTTTGGCTCACCTGGTATACCGGAGACGCCGCGGGCGGCATCGTCGTCATTCCCCTGATTCTGGCATGGCATTTCAAGAATTCCTGCCAGCAAAAATCCTGGTTGATGTTAGAAATGGCGGTGTTAGGGGTCGTGACGCTGCTGCTTTGTATTTTTGTGCTGTTTCAAAAAAATGCACACATCGAGTATTGCCTCGTGCCCGTGGCCCTTTGGGTGGCGTTTCGCTTTGGGAGGAATGGGGCCTTGGGTGCCATGGCGGTCATTGGCCTGTGCAGCATGCTCAGTAGCCGCGAAGCCAGCCATGTGTTTGCAGGCAGTTCGGGTACGGAATCCCTGATGCTGCTTTATGCCTTTTTGGGAGTGTCCATTATCGCTGCCCTCTTCTTCGCCGGCATCCTCGCCGAACGCAAACGGGTCGGAGAGGCGCTCTTGCTTACACAATTTTCCGTGGACCATGCCTCGGAGGCCATCATGTGGATGACGCCCGATGCTCGCATCGTCGATGTCAATGAGGCGGCCTGCCATTCTCTCGGCTACAGCCGCGACGAGTTGCTGCAACTCACGCTTTCGGATATTGATGTGCACCACAATGCGGAAAAATGGCCGCAACAATTCTCCGAACTGCGGGATCTCGGCGCGGTCACACTGGAGTCCGAACTCCGCACCCGCGATGGCCGCCTCATCCCCGTGGAAACCGTCGCGAACCATATCCAGTTCGGGACCGAACAGCGGAATTGCGTTTTTATCCGCGATATCACCGAACGCAAACGCGCCGAAACCTACCGGGAAATGCGCAGCGAAATCCTCCAGATCCTCAATGAGCCTGAAGAGTTGCACAGTTCATTGCAACGCGTCCTCGGCGCGTTGAAAACACGCACCGGCGTCGACGCCGTCGGCATTCGCCTGCAAAGTGGCGATGACTTCCCGTATTTCGTCCAAGCCGGATTCTCCGAGGATTTCTTGCGCACTCAAAACTCGGTGCTCGAACGCGGAATCGATGGCTCGATCTGCCGAGGCTGCGATGGCAAGGCGCGCTTTGCCTGCGCCTGCGGCTTGGTGGTTTCCGGCATGGCCGAAGCCACCCACCCGCTCTGCACGCGGCGCGGCAGTTTCTGGACAAATGATGCCCTTGCCTTGAGTGATTTGCCGGATGACGAGGATCCCCGGCCGCACCCACGGAATCAGTGCCTCTATCATGGCTATGTATCCATCGCGCTTATGCCGATCCGCACCAAGGATCAGGTGGTTGGCCTGCTCCAACTCAACGACCGCAGGCAAGGCGTTTTTTCCCTCGCCGCCATCGAACAACTCGAAAGCGTCGCCGAACACCTCGGCCAAACACTCCTCCGCAACCAGGCAGAGGAACGCGTCGGCACCTTGCTCGAAGAAAGCCTTCAAGCCCGCACGAGTCTGTTAAGTATCATTGAGGACACCACCCAAAAAGAAGCGGACCTCAAACGCCTGGCAACCGCTATCGAACAAGTCGCCGAAATGATCGTCATCACCGACGCGGACGGCGTGATGCAGTATGTCAATCCAGCTTTCGAAATCGTCACCGGCTACTCCCGCGAGGAAGCCATCGGCCAAAACCCTCGTATCCTCAAAAGCGGGCAGCAGGACCCGCCATTCTATCAGGAATTGTGGGCCACTCTCACCGGCGGCAATGTCTGGCAGGGCCGGTTCATCAATCGCAGAAAAAATGGCGAGCATTATCCCGAGGAGGCAACGATCTCGCCCGTGCGCGACGTGACTGGAAAAATCTCCAGTTATGTGGCAGTCATGCGCGATATCACC
>CAIYYV010000276.1 GCA_903930425.1 Akkermansiaceae bacterium
CGCATGAAGGTCCGGAACTTCTCCTTCTCCTCCTGCCCAAACACCCGCTTCCGATCCACCACCCGGGAAATACAGTGGTAAAATACCGGCTTCACCACCGAATCCTTCCATGCCACAAGCCATCGTTTCCTTGCCATGCGCGACTTCTACACCAAACGCCTACACCCGGCAAGAACTTTCTTTATTATTTGAGTCTCCACTTGTAGGTGGATTTTCCGCGTGACCGGCGTGGCGGTGAGCTGCAAACTTGTGGTGCACCAAACTGCTGACATGATGGGAAACTTCGCCGACTTTGAACAAAAAATGACCGCCGCCGGGATGGGAGATGCGGCCATCCGTGCCTTCCGCCGGAATTATGAAGCCCTGCTGCGGCAAGAAACCGGGATGATTGCGGAGGAATCCATCGGGTCCGTCGGCCACCTCGCGGTCCTTGAATCATTGGAGGCCAATTCATCGGCGGGCAAGACGCGGCTCGGGCAGGCGGTGGTCATCAAACTCAATGGCGGGCTTGGTACCGGAATGGGGTTGTCAGGCCCGAAGAGTTTGTTAGAAGTGAGGGAGGGGGTTACGTTTCTCGATTTGATGGTGCGTCAAATTCTGGATTTGCGGCAGGCCTATAGCGCGCCGGCGCGGTTGTTGCTGATGAACAGCTTCAGCACCAGTGCGGACACGATCGCCCACTTGCAACGCCTCCGCCACGAGGGCCTCAGTGAGCCGTCAGAAGTCGAGTTGCTGCAGAACCAAATCCCGAAGATCGATGCACGGACGCTTGCGCCGGTCGCGTGGCCGGCCAATCCCGAACTTGAATGGTGCCCGCCGGGTCACGGGGACGTGTATGCGGCGCTGCTGGGGAGCGGATGGTTGGATCGTTTGTTAGATGATGGGATTAAATACGCGTTTATTTCGAATTCCGACAATTTGGGGGCGGTTCTTGACCCTGCGATATTGGATTATTTCGCGGATTCAGGCGCGCCCTTTTTGATGGAGGTGACGCGACGCACCGCGGTTGATCGGAAGGGCGGGCATCTTGCGAGGCGCAAGGCGGATAGTCGGTTGTTATTGAGGGAAATCGCCCAATGTCCGGAGTCGGACCATGCGGCCTTTCAAGACATCGAGCGCCATCAGTATTTCAACACCAACAGTCTTTGGCTCCGGTTGGATTTATTGAAAGATCAGTTAGAAGCTGAAGCCGGCGTGCTGCCGCTACCGATGATCCGCAATCTAAAAACGGTCGATCCGCGCGACCCGCAATCCCCGGAGGTGATCCAATTGGAAATTGCGATGGGTGCTGCCATTGAATGTTTTGCCGGAGCCGCAGCGATCGAGGTGCCGCGCAGTCGTTTTGCGCCGGTGAAGACGACGGGCGATTTGCTCGCCCTGAGGTCGGACGCGTATGAGGTGCTGGACAACGGACAGGTCCGGTTGCGAGCCGCGCGTTGCGATGAGCCGCCGGAGGTGAAGCTTTCCGAGGGCTACAAGCTCGTTGATTCGCTCGAATCGTTAGGCGTGCCGAGTCTGATCGGATGTCAATCGCTTGAGGTGAGCGGTCCGGTGTGTTTCGCGCCCGGGGTGGTCATTCAGGGCCGGGTGCGGGTGGAAAACCTGGGTGATGAGACCCGGATGCTGACCGCCGGGTGTTATCGGGATCAGACGGTGAGTCTCTGAAGTGGGGGGCGTGCGGGTTCATTTTTCTTGATCTAGCACTTGCCAATTTCGAGGCGGATCCCTAATTCCATCCCCGCCATGGCAAGCATCGGTTCCTTTTCCTTCCCATTGAACGGCTTTGAGGCCGTGATTTTCGATTGTGACGGCACATTAGTTGACTCGATGCCCGCGCATTTTGACGCGTGGTGCGAGGCGCTTTCGCTTTACGGGGCAGGTGGGGTTTTCAAGGAGGATGTTTTTTTTGCGATGGGTGGTCGTCCGACGCGCGATATCGTTGTGGAATTGAATGATGAATACGATTTGCGGTTGGATCCAGAGAAGGTGGCCTTTGCCAAACGGGAAGCCTTTTTGAAGCGCATTCAGCAGGTGGGACTCATAGATGAAGTGGCCGCCTTTGCCGCATCGCTGCGGGGCAAGGTTCCGATGGCCATTGCCAGCGGCGGTTCCCGCATGATCGTTGAAAAACTCCTCCGTTCGGTTGGCATTTCCGATTGGTTTGACGAAGTGGTGACTGCGGACGATGTGGCTGAGGGCAAGCCCTCGCCTGACATTTTTCTGCACGCAGCCCGCCTGTTAGGTGTAGATGCCGCGAAGTGTTTGGCGCTGGACGATGCCCCGTCGGGGATTCTTGCGGCACGGCGCGCGGGCATGCAGGTCCTTGCCATTCCTTCGCCGCTGACATCATCGGTTTCGTGACGAGCGGCGGGCGGTGCCCGTGAGTTTGAGAGCAAGATTCTAACAGATTCTAACATCATGTCCGACCCACTGTTCCAAGCCCTCCAAGCCGGAGACCTGCGATTGCCAAACCGTATTGTCATGGCACCGCTCACACGCTGCCGTGCTTCCGCCGGGCGAGTGCCTAACACCCAGATGGCCGAGTATTACGCCCAGCGTGCCACCTTCGGCCTGATTCTCTCAGAAGCCACCGCCGTCACGCCGATGGGTGTCGGTTATCCAGACACCCCGGGCATTTGGTCGGCCGCGCAGGTCGGCGGTTGGCAGGCGGTCACACGCGCCGTGCATGATGCCGGCGGGCAAATCCTGCTGCAGCTTTGGCATGTCGGCCGCATTTCGGATCCAATCTATCTGGATGGGGAACGTCCGGTGGCACCCAGCGCGATCCGGCCCGCCGGTCATGTGAATCTGATCGATCCGGCGCGGTTGTTTGTCACGCCGCGGGCGCTCGAGACGGCGGAAATTCCGGCGATCGTCGAGGCATACCGCTATGGAGCGGAGAATGCGCAAGCTGCGGGTTTTGACGGGGTTGAAATTCATGCGGCGAATGGTTACCTCATTGACCAGTTTCTCCAGGACTCCACCAATCATCGCGACGATGGTTATGGTGGTTTGATAGAAAACCGCGCTCGATTCATGTTAGAAGTGACGGACGCGGTGATTTCCGTATGGGGAGCTGGTCGGGTGGGGGTGCATCTTGCCCCGCGATGCAACACGCATGATATGGGGGATTCAGATCCGGCTGCTGTTTTCGGTTATGTCGCGGGCGAGCTCGGAAAACGCGGCATTGCGTTTTTATGTGCCCGCGAGTCGCACGATCAATTGGCGCTTGGCCCGCGCCTCAAGCACCTTTTCGGCGGCGTCTTCATTGCCAACGAAGGGTTCACCGCTGACAGTGCCCGTGAGGCGATTGTCTCTGGCGCGGCGGATGCCGTCGCCTTTGGAAAACCCGCCATCGCCAATCCAGATTTGGTCGCGCGCATTCGCATCAACGCCGCATGGAACCCGGCTGATCCCAGTACTTTTTATGGTGGTGGTTCGGGCGGTTATTTGGATTACCCGGTGCTCTGAACTCGCACGCCGAAGGGTCAGGGACGGGGCGGTCTTGCGTTTATGATGGCCCGGGA
The DNA here is from genome assembly GCA_903930425.1 of Akkermansiaceae bacterium. Classification (GTDB taxonomy): domain Bacteria; phylum Verrucomicrobiota; class Verrucomicrobiia; order Verrucomicrobiales; family Akkermansiaceae; genus Luteolibacter. The sequence continues at coordinate 3,528 of CAIYYV010000276.1, forward strand.
GTTGGGGGAGTTGCGATGTTAGCGGATGGCGCGGGTGTTGCGGGCGGGGTGCGGGTGGCAATCATCAGGGTGGATTCTCCCGCGCGGTGGCGGTAGCCGATGCCGAAGGTCAGCGGTTCCGGATGGGTGGTTTGGTAATACTCCGCAAGTTTCGGTTGGTAGCAATTGCTGAACAATGAGATGGGTCTTTGATAGCTGCCATAGAAGCGCATCTGCCAGTCTTCCGTCGGAAAATACGAGCACGGGATTCCCGAGTCATCCTGGACCAGTGTGACGGTGTTCTCTAGCAGAAATCCGCGGATCATCGAGAAGTTGCTTTCATGCATGAGGTAGGATGCCGACTTGACGCAACTGTTAGCCGGGGCGAGGGTTTTGCAGAATTGGAGGAAGCCGGTTTTTTTCAAGCCGGAGTCTGAGATATCGGTGCTGAAATAATACAAGGTGCGTGGGGTAGACGAGCCTGACGTTAGAAATTGGATTCGGACTCCGGGGGTGGTGGATTTATCGGCGGGAGTTGAGTCTTTTTGGACGGTGAGGGTGCCCTGCGCGTCCAGGTTCACATACGTCACATCGGAGATTGTTTTGCCGGAGCGGGCGAGGAAGATATAGAGGACGGGCAGGGTGCCGCTCAACGTGTGGTGGTTCAGGTCGTTCCTCATATCCTTGGTGATGAAGAAGCTGATGTTCAGCACGGAATTGAGAGATTCCTGGAGTGCGCGCAGTTCTCCGCCGAGCCCGCGCGGGGAAATTTTTGACACGTCTGGCAGCGGGCCGATGGGTTCCATGCCGCAGAGGACATAGGTGGTGGCCTGGGGGAAGAAGGTGTCCGCGTAAAGAA
>CAIYYV010000277.1 GCA_903930425.1 Akkermansiaceae bacterium
CCAAACACCGCGTAATAATCGCCCAAGACCTTGCTCGTCACGGGTTGACCGGCTGCGCTAATGCCTCCGCCGATCGTATAAGCGATCGAGCTGCTAGACGACACGGTGGGATCGGTGTCAAAGGCATATTCCTCGAGATTGCTGTGTTGATCACCATCCGGGTCGCCGCCGAGGGTCTTGTCGCTCAAGGTGCCACCATTGGCGAAGATCCCCTTTGTCCATGCATCGTAGGAGAGACTGCGGACTATCAGGGAGACGGTGCCGTCGACCGTGGTGATCGTCGCAACGGCATCGGTCAAGAGCGAGCCGCTGTCGATGAGCGGGGTGGCCGCGAACGTGCCGGTGCTGCCGGTGGGATTGTAGGTGGCCAAGGGATAGGTTCCTAGCGCGAGATCGGCTGGCAGGACCAGATGGACGACGTTGTCGTTCAGGGTCAGTGCGCCAGAGATGGTAAGCGACGAACCTTGCGTGAAGAGGGCCAGCGCCCCGCTGGAATACGTGACATTGCCACCGAGGGTACCGGTGCCGCCAAGCGTGCCGGCCGAGGCCACGGTGACCGTGGTGTTGCCGAGACTGCCGTTCACGATGAGTGCTCCGCCGTTCACTGCGGTGGCGCCGGTATAGGTGCAGGCACCTGATAGAACCTGGGTGCCGGTGCCGGATTTGGTCAGGGCGGTAATGCCCTCTCCTCCGCTTGCTGGAGGGCCTGTCTGCGTGATCGCACCGCTGAATGTGCCGGAACCGTTGTTGACTCCTACCGTTAGGGTGTTGGTGTTCTTGGTATGACTGTTAGCCACAGTGCCAGCCCCCGTCAATGAGTCCACGGTGATGGAGTTGCCGCGAAGGTCCACATAGGCGGCGGCGGCGATGTCCAAGCTGGCAAGGTTGGGAGTCCAGTTTGCGGTAAGGTTGTCATTGCCGATGTAACCGGTGCCTGACACCTTGATAAGGGTTCCCGCCGCGCCGGTCACCGTACCTACCACCCGGGTGATTGCGCCCGCATGGTTTTGATTGAACTCCAGAATTCCCCCGGTGAGGTTCCAATTGCCGGTCACCTCGTTGATCGCGGTGGATTTTGAAAGCGTGAGTTGGCCGGCACCGGCCTTCGTGAACGTCTGGTCGCGAAGGCCGCCGGTGATGTCGAAGGTCAGTTTGGCGGTGGCCTGGGTGACATCCACCGTCGCCGCGCCGGAATTCCAATACAGCAAGCCGGTGCGCGTTTCGGTGCCCGTTCCGGTGTATTGGAGAGTGCTTCCCTGCTGGATAGCGACAAAGCCCGAACTGCTGCCATTGATGTTGGCCAGCGCGGAGATGCTGAGGCAGGAGCCGGTACCGATGAGGTGGGTAACCCCGGTATATGTATTGGTGCCGGTGAGCGTCAGGGTGCCGGAGCCGTGTTTTAAGATGCTGCCAGTGCCGGAAATCACGCCCGCATAAGAAGTGTTGGCGTTGTTAGAGCCGGTGGTGAGGTCGCCCAACAGGATCACATTCCCGCCCGCCCCGCCGCCCCCTGCGAGCGAGCCGATGGTTTCGTTGTTATTCAGCACGAGGCTTACCCCGCTGGTGTTGGCCAGGGATACCGCGTTGCTGTCGGCGATGGCCGCCCCATTTGAGAGGGCCAGGGTGCCGCTATTGATGGTGGTAGCACCAGTGAAGAGATTGGTGCCAGTGAGGGTCAGCGTGCCAGCACCGGTCTTGGTGAGACCACCCGCTCCAGAGATGACTCCGCTGAGGGTTTGGTTTATTGCAGAGTTGCTGACATCCAACACGCCTCCGCCTTCCGCCAAAGTCACCAACCGGTCCATGGTCACATTGGCACCGGTATATTGCAGGGTCCCGGTGGTGGAAACATCCCCGAGGATGATCTGGGTTCCTGAGCCAAGCGGACCGTTGGTTCCGATATTAGACAAATGCTCCACGCTGATCGTGCCGGCATTGATGGCTGTCGGGCCGCTGTATGAGTTGGTGTTGCTAATAGTGACCAACCCGTTGCCATTTTTGACCAGGTTGGCGTCGCCGCCCATGCCGCCGGCGGATCCGGATAGCGTGTAATGTTTAGCCAGGGAGTTATTAAACGTCACGAATTCCGGCAGCAGGAAGGACTGGATCTCGACACTCGTGCTGGTGGCAGTGTCATCAAACACCACAAAATCACCATTCACGAACTTGCCATCGGGTCCGCCGCTCCAGTTGATGGTAGTGCCCTCATCCCAGAAGGTCGGCTGGGTGGCATCGGCTCCGGTCCAGACAAGGTGGGCGGCGATATCCGTGATGACCAGTTCCACACTGTGCGTGGTGGTGTTCAAGGCATAGGTTCTGCTGGCGGTACTCGTCACTCCGCTGAGGGTGAGATGGGTTCCGGCATCGCCGCTAAGCGTGCCGGTGCAACTGATCAGTGTGTAGGTTCCCGAGGCAAGATTCGCGCCGAGCTTGTTCACCGCGATCTGGGTCGAGCCGGTTAATGTGAGATTGCCGGTCACGGCCACGAGGTCATTGACGCCCGCCCCAGTGGTGGTGACATTGTTGAGGTCGAATTTAACCGAGCCACCGTTGAGCGTCAGGTTGCCGGTTTGAGTCCATGTGCCGGCAGTGGCACCCGAGCCCGCGATGTTGAGGGTGCCGCCCGTGAGTGCCAAATTTCCTTGCACATCATTGGCGAACCCGGCGGCTCGCCCTGCTGTTAGAGTCTTGCCTGACGCCAAGGCAAAGTCCGAGCCACGGCCTGAAACATTGAAAAGCGCCCCACTGGCGATGGTGATGGTGTTGCTTGAAAGGGTTCCCGTGCCCGTTAGGGACAGGGTTCCCGAGGTAACCGTCGTGGTGGCGGTCGAGGCGGTGGATCCGCTGATAATCAGCGTGCCGCCGTTGACCGTGGTTGTTCCGCTGTAGATGCATGCTCCGGTGAGAGTGAAGGAGCCGCCGCCTGATTTGATGAGGGACAAGCTTCCGGCGTTGCCATCATATTTGCCATAGATCTGGGTTCCCGATGCACCCGTGTTGCCGCAGATCACACCATCAAAAGTGCTGCTGCCGCCGTTGGCGCCCACCGTGATTTCTCCCGTGTTGTAGGAGTTGTAAACCTTGCCCGTGCCGGTGAGGGTATCGATGGACACATTCGGCTGGCCGCGCACGTCGAGCCCGCCACCATTGACCAGATTGAAGGCACCCGTAGTGGCACTCCAGCTCGTGTTGAGGCTGTCGTTGGATAATGTGATCGCGTCAAGGGTGACGCTCCCCGAGACGGCAACCGAGCCACCCGAGTTGAAAAACATCGTGCTCCCACTGCCTGTTAGAAAGAGGCTGGCCCCGGTGCTGCACGAGATGCTGTCGCTGCCATACGCGGTGCTGGGTTTCACCGCGAGGCGCAGGATGCCGCCCGTGGTGCTGACGCTCTTGACGCTGCCACCCTCGAAGTTCGAGAGCCCGGAGAGATCGAGTTCGCCGGCCCCGGTCTTGGACAAGGCGGTCGATCCATAAGCTGACACCACAAAGTTCCCGGTCATCGTCAGTTTGCCGCCTGCCGCAATGTCAAAGTTCTGGGTGCCGTTGCTGAACGTAAACGATTTGTCGCTCGTGGTGTTGTTGGTGATGGCATACGCAAACGCATCGCCCACACTGACGGTGGAAAAGTAGTTGTAGCTGCCGCCCGTGGCGCTGAAATCGAGCGTGAAGCCCGCGCCGTTGTTGAACGTGAGCGGGCTGGCTGGATTGGTATAAGTACCCACATTCACCGCCACCGCCGCACCGGAAGACAGGCCACCATTGAACTGGATGGTATCGCCGTTGGCCGGAACGCCGTCCGTGTTCCAATTAGCGGCATCCCCCCAATTCAGAGTGGTCGCGCCGCCATCCCACACCTTGGTGGCGGCGAAACATGGCAATGCTGATAGGCCGAATGCCAGCAAGGATGCAGGCAGATGATTGAAGCGAGTGGCGGTTGGTTTCATAATCTGGATGGTCATGGATTTGCGGGTGGATTGTGGAGGTGCGGAGTGCGGAGTGCGTGGAATGGCGGGGATGCGGATGGATCGGCGAGGCTCAGGGAAGGTCACTGGCGGAGTCGTCATATTATCTGGAATTTGATTGCTGGCTATAGCGCTGGCATCAAATCGTTATCCATTTTCTCCAAGGGGTGGAGGGTGAATTTCGCAGCGAAGGCCAGAAGGCCAGAGGGTCCCTGCTCCCTAAGCAGGGCCGTAGCTCTGGCATCAAATCGCTATACATTTCCCCAAAGGTGTGTGAGACTCTGTCCGTGCCTTTATCCAGCAAAGTCGCCTTCATCACCATGATCGCGAGCGCCTATACCCACCGTTTGCTGCGCGGGGCGCTGTCGTATGCGGAAACTCATGCAGGACTGGTGATTCAGGAATTCCGGGTGCAGAGAAACCTGCGGCCGCAGGCGGACGGGCGCGACCCGGTGAGCAAATTGCTGGCCTGGCAGCCGGACGGGTTGCTCACGTTTCTGGATGACGAGGAGTTCGACCAATGCCTCGCCCTGCTCTGCAAGCCATGTCCTGTCGTGAGCCTGTCGCACATCCAGGCCCGGCCGGGAGTGGTCCGGGTGTCCGGTTCGTTTCCCGCCCAGGCCAAAGCCGCGGTGGAGCACTTTCGCCAGCAGGGATTGCGGTCGATCGTCATGCTCAGGCTGGTCGGCATCGACCCAAAGCAGACGCAGGATTTCCTGGATCTCATCCACCCCAAACCCGGCTTGCAGTCAATTTTCCTGGAGGTTGTGGATCCTGCGTGTTTGGACGATCCGGAGCGGCCGATGGGGCAGGTATCGCCGGAGATGTCGGCCTGGTTGCGGAGTCTGCCGAAACCTAGCGGCATTTTCTGCCCGGAAATGGGGGCCGGTGGCTACGCCATCCGCGCCTGCCAGTTGTTAGGCCTGCGCATCCCGAAGGACATCGCGGTGATTGGATCGGACGACGCGGATGTCAGTCTGGCCAGCCATCCCACCCTGACGAGCATCATTCCGCCCGGCGAAAGCATCGGTGCCGAGGCGGTGCGGATGCTCACCCAGATCCTGTCCGGCAAGCCGATCACCCAGGGAACCCTGCTTTTCGAGGCGATGGACTTGCGGGTCCGCCAGTCGACCGGTCTCCAACGCGCCCACGTGTGCGACATTGCGGGCGCCATCGACCACATTGCCCGACACGCCTGCTCCGGGTTATCGGTGGAACAACTTCTCAAAGCCACCCAGCAGGTCTCCTACAATACCTTCCACACCCATTTCAAGGCGGTCACCGGGATGACCCCGGGCCAGGCAATCCAACGCCGGCAACTGGACGAAGCCCGCCGCTTGTTGGCCGGCAGTTACCTGAACGTGACCACGGTGGCCGAAAAGTGCGGATTTAGCAACAGCAGCGATTTTGCCCGCAGATTCCGCGCCTTCGAGGGGATCTCGCCCTCGCAATTCAGGCAACAGAACGATCGATGAAATATCGGATCGACATCGCGTAATGACCGATATATCGTTTTCGGAATACTTTAAAAACTCATCAATCGGACTTTATTATGCGTTCTGCACTTCATGACGTGCTTCCGCCCGGGCTTCGGCGTTCATTGGCCAAATTTGGTGTCGATTTGGCCCGGGCCCGCCGCAAGCGCCATCTCACCGTTGCGATGATGGCGGAGCGAGTTGGCGTGGCCAAGAGCACGTATGCGCGCCTCGAGAAGGGGGATCCGGCGGTTGCCATGGGAGCCTACGCGATGGCGCTTTTTGTTTTGGGCTTCGGCGAGGCCTTGGGTGATCTCGTTGACGCCCGACGCGATGAGCACGGGCTCCTTCTGGACGAAGAACGGTTGCCGCAGCGGGTGCGGATCAAGAAATCCCCGAGCTCCCTATGAAAAGAACGATCCAGGTCTATTTGGGGGATGAGGCGCGGCGGGTTGGAACACTGCATTTTGATGCGGTGGGTTCCCGGCAGCATTCGGCTTTTGCCTACGAGGATTCCTGGCTGAAAGCTGCGGATCGCTTTGCCCTCGAACCGGGGCTCCCGTTGGTGGCAGGTCCGCAGTATCATCGCAAAGCCAGGGATGGATCGGTTTTTCACGCAGCCATCGCGGATACGGAGCCTGATGGATGGGCCAAACGGGTGATCCTGCGCGACCATGCCAAGCACCGTCAGAAGGCCCGGTGGGCGGGGCAGGAACCGGCAACAACCCAGCTCAATGCGTTGGATTTCCTCCTCGCGGTGGACGACGCAAGCCGCGTCGGAGCCTTGCGATTCATGGATGAGCAGGGTGTGTTCTGCCGCGCATTCGAAACCGGGCGGCGCACGGCTCCTCCCTTGGTCGAACTGGGCAAATTGCTGGCCGCGACACGGGCGGTCGAAACCGAAAACGAAACCGCCGCCGATCTCGCCTACCTGCGTGGCCGTGGCACCTCGTTGGGCGGCATGCGGCCGAAATGCACGGTCATCGATGAAGACGGTCGCTTGTCGATCGGCAAGTTTCCAAGCGTGACCGATGAGCGCCCCGTGACCAAGGGCGAGGTACTGGCCATGACACTTGCCAAGGCAGCTGGAATTTGCGCGGCAGAAGCGCGGTTGGTGGAGAGTGACGGATTGCCAGTGGCGCTGATCCGGCGATTCGACCGGACGGATTGCGGCAGGCGGCTCATGTATGTTTCGGCGGCCACTCTTCTCGGTGCGGATTCCGATGATTCGCGCGATCATTACTACACCGAAATCGTCGATGCCATCCGGGTGCATGGGGCTGATGCCCAAAGCGACATCGAGGAGCTCTGGCGGCGCATGGCGTTTTCCATCCTGATCACCAATGTGGACGATCACCTGCACAATCACGGGTTTCTCCATGAGAACCACGGGCAATGGAGTTTGGCACCCGCCTTCGACATCAACCCCTTTCCCGAACGAATGCGGGAGCTCAAAACCTGGATCTCCGAGGAAACCGGACCGGAAGCCACGATCGAAGCGCTGCTGTCAGTCATCGCCTACTTCCGCATCCCGTTTGTTAGAGCCAGGGAAATTCTGGGCGAAACCGAACGTGCGATCGCCCGATGGCAGGACGAAGGCAAGGCGCTGGGAATGACCCATGCGGAGATTGAACAATTTGCCGACGCCTTCGAACACCCGGAACGGCAAGCCGCCCGGCACGCCATGCGTTAGGCGACATCGGCTCATTGGCCCACTTTGAGCCTCGCGAACAAATGACCACTCACGGCATTGGAAAGCGGTATTTTCACTGAGATATCATCCGGGGCGGTGTCGTTTTCGGTCAACGTTCCGCAGCTGTGCAAGGCGGTCACCGGGATCACCCCGGGCCAGGCGATCCAACGCCGGCAGTTTGAGGAAGCGCGCCGCTTGTTGACCGGCACCCGCCTTGCCGTCTCCACCGTGGCCGAGAAGTGCGGGTTCACCAGCAGCAGCGATTTTGCCCGGAGATTCCGCGCCTTCGAGGGGCTCTCCCCGTCGGAGTACCGGCAGCGGCATGAGGCGTAATCATCGTAATCCTTGAGTCTGCTCCAGGACCGTTATTGAATTTCGCGCGGCGCACCGGACGCCCATTCCAATCATGAAACCCCTATTCATCCTGACGCTCCTCCTGGTATGCACCACGGGAATGATTCCGGGAAGATCCTCTTTCCTCATGATATAGAGATGCGAGAGCGCCAGCCCCCCACCGAGCCGGAAACACTCGCGTCCACGATTGCCGTTAGAAAGCACCTCGGCCGGGCACCCCGGATTTTCTTCCCCGATCCGTCAGTCTTGGCAGAAACCGGCAACTTGGAACACGCACCCGTCCCGTTTTCGTGATGACCAGCCACGGGTGAAAACCGCCACAAAATCGCCACAAAACCGCTGTTTGCTTTACACTGCTTTACACCAAAACGGGGGTCAAAAATAACAGGTTCTCTGATAGAGACAAAACGCGCAATCCCTTATGGCTCTAGGGCTATACGCGATTCCGCCCCTCCAATTTCGACCCAAAAACACCCAATTTCCGATGCAAAAAAAGTGTAAAGCTGAAAAAACACCTTTCACATGATTTGGATGGGGGTGTTACTACCCAAGGACTGGGACGCTCTCGTAAATAGATTTCCTCCTCACTGTCAATGGGTTATGACTGCGCTAAACATTGTTCTGGCACCCAATCTATCTGTTACATTCTGTTAGATCCCCGTCGGAAAGTGTATTCAATACTTCTCAATGCATGGAATTTTCTATAATCTTCCCGGCGCAGTCGAAAGGGTGGGTTTTCCGCGCGGCCAGCGTGTTAGATACTCGAATCACTTCTTCGGCTTCTCCGGCTCAGCCCCCTCATCTGTTGGGAGCGGCGCTTTCCGCTCTTTGTTTTCCTGCGTTTTATTTCCGGGGAAGATTTCGACCTTCAGTGTCTCCAACTTCTGAATCAAACCGTTCCGGCGGGAGCCTAGGTAAGCGAGGTATCTCTCCAGATTCTCAATTTTTTCGTGCCGAAGAATGCCTTCCCCGTCGATCCAAAAGCGTTCTTTGTTTAATGGCCCGAGCCCATCAGGCGCACTCTTGTCATAATTCTGCGATAGGATAACAAAGTCGACGGTGTCATCCGACAAGACTCGCCGGAAGAACTCGCCGTCGCGACCGTAGATTCCAGTGGATAGGAGAGGTTGTTGTGTCTTGATTTCATAACCCTTAATTGGCTTCCATTTGCCATTTCGTAAGGTGAAGGCTGTCCATGCCCATCCTGTTTCGTAAAAGCTCGGACGTGCAGTTGCAAACGCCTCCTCGAATCCGTCTTGATCCAGATCGAAAAACATCGCCCTAACCTCGGTATTACTAGGTGATTCCTCGAGAAGCCTGGTGAAATCTCGATAGTAATCGACGAATGTAGTCTTCTCTAGCGGGGTCAATTCTGCCGCATTGAGGCTAAGCACTAAACTGAAAAAGAGTGATATTGTCTTCATTTATTCATGTGTGTTAATGGTTCCTTCAAGTTCGGGCCTCACACGAGTGGGGCCAGCCGCATATTCGTTCTGGTTGTCATGAAACGTCCATGAACCGGTTGTCGGATTAAATACCCAAGGGCTTTGGAAAAAGCTTGGGTGAGTTGGCGTCGTCGATTGTGGAACGCCGCCAGCACCATTATACAATACCATCACACCCCATGCTTCGGCAGGGAGAGAGGTGGCACCTTCAGTGTATTGCGTAGGTGGTTCCGACCAATTCTGCTGGTTGCCATATGAATCACGGAAATAACCGATGAAACGATTGTAGGTGGTCTGCTTCTCAACCAGCTTCGCATTCATGGCCCCCACGTTCGCGTGCCAGTTCCAAACCTCGGAAGTTGATACGCCGATATCATCGGGTGGGAGATCACGGTCAATTTGGCAGACACCCCAGCCATTCGGTCCGCCGAAGTTTAACGTGCCTGCAATCGTTGTCTGCGTGTTGAACTGGTTGTAAACACGATTTCCTTGACGACTCTCATGTCTCGCTATCGCCCAAGCATAGGCGGTGAAACTGCTACCTACGGAGGAGTCTATGTACGTTCGTGCGTCTGCATCGAGCGGATTTTTACCCCGGAGAAAAAACTCTGCTTCACCTTCCAGATCTCCATTTATTCGGTAATGTAAAGCGCATCTCCCACCAACAGATTCTCCGAGTTCCGCCCCGATGTCCCATTCTTCGTCCCCTGCGCGGGTAACAAAACCCGTGGCGGGCAAGTCGCGATCATCAAGTGTGTTTCGCAACGTCGGGCGTTCAGTGCGAATCTCCAATCTCCACTCTACGGAAACAGCTTCCGGTGCGCCGCGAAAATCAACCCTCAATTGGGGAATAGCAGGCTCCCCGGTTATGTAGGCGGTTCCGCCTAAACCAATCTCCTCCTCTTCTCTGGCACCTCCAAGGTCAGTCGAGTTGGCGTCGACACCAATGTTAGGCATGTTGCCCTGGATGACCTGAAGTTGAAATATACCGACCATCACGGTACTAGGATAATACCCGTCGCTGATGTTGGTGGCGGAGAGATTAATAGAAACGGTCAACGATGCATCAGATGGGGCAGTGTAGATTTGTGATGACTCGATATGCGAGGGAGAGAACCCTTGGAGAGAAACACCATTTGCCGAATCTGCTAACCAGTCCTCGTGGCGTGAGTTAACGTCGATGCTTTCGTTGATCGCCTGTCCGGTTGTTGGTTGGACATTCCATGACAATATGTCGTTGTATTCAGATTGGGGTCCAGTCCAACCGGGATATTCTTCGCTGGCTGTTGCCACAATGACCAAACACTTTTTCCCCGATGGGATTGTGACAGTCCTACTACGGGTTTTCTCGATATCCACATCAAGATCGCCGGTCAGAATAAACCATTCGGC
>CAIYYV010000278.1 GCA_903930425.1 Akkermansiaceae bacterium
CGCTCCCAAGCCCAAGCCAACGCCCGCTTGGCCGTCATGCTCGCATTCGGCCAACTTCAAAAACAAACCGGTCCCGACCAACGCATCACCGCACCAGCAGATTTTGTCGCCCCGTCCCAGGCCGACACCATCGCCAATGCCGGCTGGCGCGGCGTCTGGAGATCGAATAATCCGAGCACCACGAACAACACCGACTATCAAGCGGCCCGCTCGGATTTTTTTCAAGAGTGGCTGATCACGGCCGCTGCAACCCCGCTCACCCTGAAAGATGCCAACACGGCGCTCTCGGGCGCATCGACGATCATTCGCCAATCCCCCGATTTGCCTGACGTGCGGATCCCCCTGCTCACCCTCCCCCACAACCCGGGCGCTCTCGCTTGGTGGACTGATGACGAATCGCTCAAGGCCCGCGCCGATTTTCCAATCGCCGAAGCTCCCTCCACCGGAGAGCTGTTAGCCTCCCGCCACGCCTCCACCCGCCTCGGCCCGGAGGGGGTCACAGGCGTCGTCGATTTCTCACCCACCGCCAAAAACGCACCCGGTCTGATCACCCCCGGCCAATTGACGCTCGCTGCCGAAAAATGGCCGGACTCCCAAGGCGCCGCGTTCACCACCTACTCGCGATCCCTCCAAACCAATGTCCGCAAAGGCGGCCTGAAAGCCGACTTGAGCACCTTGTTCGAGCAACCCGCCACCAAGATCACCGACTTCGGCAATTGGCGCGTGGGTCCGGGCGATGCCAGCGCGATGCAGTCGTTTCTCTACGGTAGTCCTAGTGGTCCTGCGGGTCCCGTCACAGTGGGAACTTTCCAAGTGGGCAACGGTGCCCGTTGGCATCAACTCTATTATTACTACAATCTCTACAAGGAGGTGAGTTTCAACGGTGACGAACCACGCCTCGGGACGGGTCCATCGCTCATCAATTGGGTGCTGGCCGACCAGCGCATCGATTTCGGCGATCAAGCGGGCGGCTTCCGTTTTCCCCGCTTTGCCAAGGTCGTTTATATTCTTTCGTATTCGTCGATCCTGGGTGCAAATCCGAATAACCCACTCGAGACTCACACGCTGCGCTTGAACACCGACATCTATGTGACGATGTGGAATCCATTCGATGTGCGGATTGTGTTCCCTGCCACCGCGCGCGTCTTTGCGAAACTTTATGGCGGAGTGCCTCTCAAGTTTGACTGGCAGGTCAACGGCGTTTCCCGCGGTGGCACGAACGGCGGCGATGTCATGGGAGGCACGAACGGGGCTCAGTTCTACCGCGAAGCCGGAGGGACCTTGTTCACCTTGGCCCCCGGCGAAACGATCGTATTTTCCATTCACGATGCAACGAATAACAGCAAATTCACACCGGGCGTTTCCTTTAACGGTTCAGTGTTTGCCGAGAACCTGCTGCCGACGGGCAAAATTTATGGTAAAGCCGGTGACAAGGTGTCAGTGGGTTTGAAAGCCATCGATCCGGGCGGGACATCGACCCAAGGTCAGAATGCTTCCTATTACAGTGATATATGGATTCGGGGTAATAGCGGCTATGAACAGCGCGGCGAAAACATCGCCACCGCAGATGCCGCGTTCGTCAGCCGCATGCCCGAGGTCTTGCCCAGCAGCGTGCCTTCTTGGCAATTCGACGCCGTGCTAGGTCCTGACAACAAGCAACCCTTTGCGGCGTTCATCATGGAAACTAAAACCGCCCAAGAGTCTCTCTATCCAGTGCCGGCCTTTCTCACCACCGGCAACACGCGCCTCGCCTCCCGCATCGGTGGCGACTTTGGCCAATTCGTCCACGAACATCTCGAATACAAACTCGAACCTGTCATGAGTCGCGATGGCGACTTGCTCCAAGTCAGCCTTCCCACAAATCCGGCCGGGCCCGACCATGGATTCCTCGGTTCTGGACGCGGGCCGGAAACCGGCCAGACCAGTTTCCTCGCCACCTCGATTCCAACCGTGCCGCCCACCTCACTCGCACAGTTCCGCCATGCGGGCCTCGGCGATGGTGCCGCCTCGCTCCGAGCCACCCAATGGGGCGAAGTCGCCACTCCCTATCCCCCGTATGCCGACCAGGCGATCGGCAATTCGTATGCCCACCCGTTAGTAGGTTCCGCAGTGGCCCAAAACGGACTTTTGTTAGACCATCGTTATCTCGGCAATGAGGCGCTCTGGGACGGTTACTTCCTGTCCTCGCTGGCCGCACGCAACACGCCCACCTTTGCCACCACGAAGTCGATGCCAGAAACTTGGAAAGAATTTCTATCAGGCACGGGCAAGCTCATCAATCCGCGCTTCAGCCCCTGGCTGGGGAGCGAGACTCAGGACGCCATCGAGAACCGCATCTTCGGCACGGGCGGGAGCGACATCGCCACGGACGCCTACCTTCACATTGCCGCGAACCTCTTATTCGATGGCGGCTTCAACGTGAACTCCACCTCGGTCAATGCATGGCACGCCTTCCTTTCCTCCACTCGCAAGAACTCACTCACCCGCTTGCCACTGAATGGCGGCACCTCAGGCACCAAGGTCACCGGTTCAGGCGCACTCTACTCGCGCACCGATGTCGTGCTCAGCGGTTCCGTGGACAAGGACTCGTCCGATATCTCCACGCACTATTCGGGATACCGCGATCTATCAGATGAAAATCTGCGCAACTTGGCCACTCAAATCGTCGCTCAAGTCCGGAAACGCGGACCCTTCCTCAATGTGGCGGAGTTCATCAACCGCCGCTTGAGCGCGGATTCGGATCTCGCACTCTGCGGCGCACTGCAGGCGGCCATCGATACGTCAGGCCTCAACGATGCAGTGCGTAGGGCTGGTTTGCCCACCAGCGGCAGCCCGGGCGGCACTTCCATGGCATTTCCCAAAGCGAGCGAACTCGGCACCGCCGCCGGTAATCCCGGTTGGCTCATGCAGGCCGACCTGCTCGATCCGTTAGGCTCTGCCCTAGTCGCCCGCGGCGATACGTTCCGCATCCGCGGTTATGGGGAATCGCACGACGCCCATGGCGCGGTGGCCGCCCGTGCTTGGTGCGAGGCCGTCGTCCAACGCGTGCCCGACTACATCGACCCGTCCGAAAGATCCGAGGTCGCCACCGTCGACCTCCACATACCGCTCAATCAGACCTTTGGTCGACGCTATCAACTGGTCTCGTTCCGCTGGATCAGCGGGCCAGATGCCTGATCGCTTGCGCTTCCCATCCCACCCGTCCCCATGCCCCGCTTCCTCTCCCTCCTCGCGCTGCTTTCCCCCTGGCTCATGCCACAAGCGGCCCCCGCTGCAAGCGTCCGCACACTCGCTTTCGATCTTCCGGGCGATAAGGCGAGCCTAAATTTTCACATCGAGGCAGCACCTGAAAAAATCGTGAAGTTAGAAGTGCAGGTCAACCAGTTCGGCGCACCCGCAGCTCTCGCCCCGGGAAATTATATCGTGGAATCATCGTCGTTCAAACTGCCCTCCAGTTTCATTCTTCCAGCAAACAGCTCGAGCAGTTACTTGCTGCTCATCCTCCCAAAAAGTGACGGCGGCTGCCTCATCCTGCCCGTGGCAGATGACTCGAACCATTTCAAAAAAGGCGACCGCTTCGTCATCAATGCCACGGTCGAGGACCTCGCGATCCGCATTCACACCCAAAAGTATCTGCTCAAACCCGGGCGCTCCGCCTACTATCAACTGCCACCGCCCCCGGTGCCAGACAACCGCATCGAAGTGGAAATGCTCCGCCAAATCACCGGTCGTTGGCTCGCCTTCAACTCCACCTATTGGCCACTCTCCCCGAACTCGCGCTCTATCGTTCTGATCTATCCGGACCCCAATACTGGCAGACCGCGTGTCCGCAGCCTCGCAGACCGCCCGCGCCCGCCCGCCGCCAAAACCGAGTGACTGGCATCGCGGGCCGTGAGGCTTCGCTTGAGTCAGAAGGATAAAAGGAGACTCCTTCTATTGAGAAATGACTTGCGTCATGCGCATGCAGGGGTCGGCTGCTGCCGGTCGGGGCGGCGTGTCGTGGTTGACAAAAGGAGCCGGGCCGCGGGGGACCTATATAAAAGGAGACTCCTTCTGTTGAGAAATGACTTGCGTCATGCGCATGCAGGGGTCGGCTGCTGCCGGTCGGGGCGGCGTGTCGTGTCGGATGGCTGACCGGTTGGTTGACAGAAGAAGCCGGGCTACGGCGTAAGCGGAACGCAAGGCGCAACGAACGAAGAGAACGCATTACCCCTTACCCCCTTCCCAACGAACGCATTCCCCGCATTCCCTCTTCCCCTCTTCCCCACCCCACCGGAACATAAAATCCTTCCACCGTAACATGAAACTCTTCCAGATTTTGTCATTGTCATTGGGGTGGGTTGCGATCGGTGTTCGGGCCGAAGGGTGGGTCGATCCCATTCAGGAGACAGTTTTGGAAAACGCGCATGTCCGCATGGTTTTTGAATCTGGCCATGGCGGTTTGGCTTCGTTGGTGGACAAGGCCAGCGGGATGGAGCACCTGCATCGGGTTGAGGGCCGGCATGCGTTATGGGAGATTCGCCTCACCCAGGATCACGACTCGCGCTCACTGGCCAGCACTCTATATCCCTACTCAACGGCCTCTGTCACAACAGAGAGCGGCTTTCAGTGTGCCACTTTCCGGTGGGCCGGCCTTCCGTTAGGCGTAGGAAATGCTGACGGGAGCGTCGAGGTTCGGGTGAAACTTCCACAGGATAGCGGCATTGCTGAGTGGACGATCCGCGTTGAGAACGCATCGTCGACCTGGGGTCTAGGCTCGGTGGACTTTCCAAAAGTGAACGGGTTTCTCGAGGCAGGCGCTTATGACCTAGCCGGCGCGCTCGGTCATACCGAGTCCTGGGGTTCGCTTTACCGCGGTTTTACCGGTCGCCTTGAAAAGCGTTATCCGGACGGATGGCGCGGCATGTCGACTCAATTCCTCTGCGCGTCCCGCGGTTCTAACAGCATTTATTTAGCGGCGCACGATCCGAGGGCGTGGTTCAAGGAATTCACGATTGAGCCGGGCAACGAATTTTTCATCCGCACGCATGCGGAGAATGCTGGCGTTGCGGGTTCGGGTTATCAGGCACCGTATCCGGCGATGTTAGGGGTGTATCGTGGCGACTGGTTGACGGGTTGTAAGGTCTATCGGAAATTCGCGGTCACCGCGCCGTGGGCCTCGCAGGGGAAGGTGTCGAAGGGCAAAGCGGTGCTCCGAGCCGGCAGGGACATGGGTTTATGGTTGAGGGAATGGAGTTGGACCAAGGATGGCGTCGGCGATTATGAGAGCCTGATTCGTCAGGTCAAAGAGGCGCAGGATTTCTTCGGCGTGCCGCTTGGATTTCATTGGTATAACTGGCAGGTGGCGGATTTTGACACAAAGTACCCGCATTTTTTTCCGGCGAAGCCGGGTGCGGATAAGTTGGCGCGCGGCATGGTGGAGAGGGGTTGGGTCGTGATGCCGTATATCAACGGCCGGATAGTCGATCAAGCCGTTCCAGACTTCAATGATCTCGTGCCATTCACAGCGAAGTCCGCTGAGGGTGAGTTCTACACTGAGCGTTACAACAATGAAGTGAAGCAGGCGGTGATGTGCCCCTCCACGCGGTTCTGGCAGAAAAAAGTTGTCTCGAATGTCAGTCAGTTGATCACCGGCCTCGGCGTGAACGCGGTCTATATTGACCAGATTGCAGCCGCGCCGCCCTGTCTGTGTTTTGATCGCACGCACGGTCATCCGCTCGGCGGCGGGTCGTGGTGGGTGGATGCTTATCGCGAGATGCTCAAGCAGGTGCGGGTCATGGCCCGGACGAATGGGCGTCAGGTGTTGATCACGACGGAGTGTACCTCGGAGCCGTATATGGATGGTGTGGACGGGATGTTAGTGGTGACCGAGCGGAGTCGGTGTTCCATTCCGGTATTGCCGGCGGTGTATGCCGGTTATACCCTCTATTTTGGCGCCGCCGAGGGTGCTCTGGAAAATTGTTCGAACAACCAATGGCCGGTCGAGCTGGGCCGGGATTTCATCTGGGGTTGTCAGAATGGCTGGTTTGGATTCAGTTTGTTTCGTCCCGAACACGCGTCGCAGAAAGCGTATCTCAGGACACTGGCTCAGGCGCGCGTCGCCGCCTGCAAGTATCTCGAAGAGGGCGAGATGGTCGCATTGCTCGATGATGGAAGCCGGTCCGATTACCAAGATGTTCCATGGGTTCAAGGTTCGCTTTGGAAATCCGACGATGGATCGCTTGGCCTTGTGATTGCCAACTGTCGCGCGCAAAAAAGCACTCTCAGCTATCTGTTAGATCCAAAGACATACGGGCTGAATTCCGACGGCGGCACCCGTTGCGTTCGGATCCATCCGTCTGGTGGCGTTGCAGTCAATCTGCCGCCCGGGGTGATCCGGTTCGAGGAGGTCCTCGAACCATTAGAAGTTCGTGTCCTTTCGATCACGCCCGCAGTCGCTCCATGACGCCGTGCTCAGTCCTTGATCTGTTCTAACAGAAGTTGGAGGATTTTGCGGGCGGAGTCTGGGATGACGGTTCCGGGGCCGAAGATGGCGGAGGCACCGTTTTGATAGAGGAACTCATAGTCCTGGGCGGGGATGACGCCGCCGCAGACCACCATGATATCTTCGCGTCCGAGTTTCTTGAGTTCGGCGATGAGGGTGGGCAGCAGGGTTTTATGGCCGGCGGCGAGTGAGCTCATAGCGACGACATGGACGTCGTTTTCGACGGCTTGTTTGGCGGTTTCCTCGGGGGTTTGGAAGAGCGGGCCGATATCGACGTCGAAGCCCATGTCGGCATAGGCGGTTGACACCACTTTGGCACCGCGGTCGTGGCCGTCCTGGCCCATTTTTGCGACCATGATGCGCGGGCGGCGGCCTTCGGCGGCTTCGAATTGTTGAATGAGATCGGGGATGTCCTTCATATCGCCTTGGTTGCTGAATTCCTTGCCGTACACTCCGGAGATGGATCGGATCACAGCCTTGTAGCGGCCGAAGTGGACTTCCATTGCATCGGAGATTTCACCCAGTGAGGCGCGGGCTTGAGCTGCCTCGATGGCGAGGGCTAACAGATTTCCTGGACCGCCACCGGCGCAATCGGTGAGTGCCTTGAGGGTGGACTGGCATAGGGTTTCGTCGCGTTGGGCGCGGAGTTTCTGGAGGCGTTCGATCTGTGAGAGTCGCACGGCGGTGTTATCCACGTCGAGGATGTCGATGGGGGCTTCCTGGGCGAGGCGGTATTTATTGACGCCCACGATGGTTTCCTCGCCGGAGTCGATGCGTGCCTGGCGGCGTGCGGAGGCTTCTTCGATGCGCATCTTGGGGATGCCGGCCTCGACGGCTTTGGACATACCGCCGAGATCGTCGGCTTCCATGATGTGGCCCCACGCGCGGTGGATGAGTTCGTGAGTGAGGGCTTCCAGGTAGTAGGAACCGCCCCACGGGTCGATGACGCGGCAGATGGAGGTTTCGTCCTGAAGGAAAATTTGGGTATTGCGGGCGATGCGGGCGGAAAAATCCGTGGGCAGGGCGATGGCTTCGTCGAGCGCGTTGGTGTGGAGTGATTGGGTATGGCCGAGGGTGGCGGCCATGGCTTCGATGCAGGTGCGGGAGATGTTATTGAACGGGTCTTGTTCGGTGAGGCTCCAACCGGACGTTTGCGAGTGGGTGCGCAGGGCGAGGGATTTCGGGTTTTTGGGGTTGAAGGTTTTGACGATTTTCGCCCAGAGCACGCGGGCGGCGCGCATTTTAGCGACTTCCATGAAGTGGTTTTTCCCTTGGGCCCAGAAGAACGAGAGGCGCGGGGCGAAGGCGTCGATATCGATGCCTGCGGCGATGCCGGTGCGGAGGTATTCCCAGCCATCGGCGAGGGTGTAGGCCATTTCGAGGTCGGCGGTGGCGCCGGCTTCCTGCATATGATAGCCGGAGATTGAGATGGAGTTAAACTTGGGC
>CAIYYV010000279.1 GCA_903930425.1 Akkermansiaceae bacterium
AGGTGCGGTCGGTGGCGAAAAGTTTCACGCGTTGACCGCGCTTGACCGAGCCTGAGAAGACGCGGACGTAGGAGACGACGCCGCGGTAGGTGTCATAGAGAGAATCGAAAACCGAGCAGCGGAGGAGTTTGTCGGGATTTTCTTTTGGGGCGGGGATTCTGGCAATGATGGCCTCGAGAATTTCCTGAATGCCGATGCCATTTTTAGCAGACGATGGGATGCAATCCTCGGCGGGGATGCAGAGGATTTCCTCGAGTTGTTTTTTGCACTTCGGGACATCGGCGGCCGGGAGGTCGATTTTGTTGAGGACCGGGATGATGGTGAGGTTCTGTTCGGTGGCGAGATGCAGGTTTGCGACGGTTTGGGCCTCCACACCCTGGGCGGCATCGACCATCAGGATGGCACCCTCACAAGCGGCGAGCGCACGCGACACCTCATAGGAAAAATCCACGTGGCCGGGAGTATCTAGCAGGTTTAGTTTATAGGTTTTCCCATCCTTGGCCGTGTATTGCATGGCGACGGGATGCGCCTTGATGGTGATTCCCTTTTCGCGCTCGAGATCCATGGAGTCGAGTTGCTGGGCCGTGCTTTCGCGCATGGTGACGGTGCTGGTGGACTCCATCAACCGGTCTGAAAGCGTGGTTTTCCCGTGATCAATGTGGGCAATGATCGAAAAATTGCGGGTGAACTCGGTGGATGAAGGCATGGGAAATCGACGGCGCGGGCGAGAGAAAGCAGGAAATTGCCGACAAGGCACTAAAAATCACGAATGATAAACGGCGGGCGGAAGCCGTGGCTTGCCTGCCTGTGGGAATCGGATCACGTTGGCGGCATGAAGCGCCTTTACTTGTTGGATGGCATGGCATTGATCTATCGCGCGCATTTCGCGTTGATCGCAGCGCCGATTCGCAATTCCAAAGGAGTGAACACGTCGGCGCTTTTCGGCTTCATCAACACACTGCTCGCCATTCTCGAAAAAGAAAATCCGACACATCTCGGAGTGGCTTTCGACACCTCGGCCCCCACGGCCCGCCACCGGATCTTTCCGGCATACAAGGCGCAGCGCGATGCCATGCCCGAAGAACTCGCCGCCGCCATCCCGCACGTGAAACGGCTGTGTCGTGCCTTTCATATCCCGGTGCTTGAGCTCGATGGCTACGAGGCGGACGACATCATCGGCACCTTGGTCAAGCGCGCCGAGTCCTCGGGATTTGAGTCGTTCATGGTCACTCCCGACAAGGACTTTGCCCAGTTGATCACCGAGCACACGCGCATGTGGAAACCCGGACGCAAGGGAAACGATCACGACGTCATCGGCCCGCAACAAGTCGCGGAAATCTGGGGAGTCGCCGGGCCCGGACAAATCATCGATTTGTTAGGGATGATGGGTGACGCGTCCGACAACATCCCCGGCATCCCGGGAATCGGCCCGAAAACCGCCCAAAAACTCCTCGCCGATTTTGGTTCGATGGAGAACCTGCTCGCGAACACGGCAAAGCTCAAAGGGAGGCAAAAGGAACTGGTCGAGACGCACGCCGATCAGGCGCGGCTCTCCAGGGAACTGGTCACCATCATCACGGACGTGCCGGTGGACGTGACATGGGACGACCTCTTGCTTTCGCCGCGCGACGACCATGCCATCAAGGCGATTTGCGATGAGTTTGAATTCCGCACTCTCGCAAAACGTCTGTTATTGGACGGTGCCGTCATTCCGCCGGCCGAGCCGGATATCCCGCCGGATGCTTCATCCGGCACCGCAGGTCTTCCCGGCAGTTTTCTCACGCGGAACGATGTGCCGCACTGTTATCATCTGGCCGACACCCCGGAGCTCCAGCAACAATTGTTTACCGAGCTTTCCGGGCAGGCGTCGTTCTGTTTTGACATTGAGACGACCGGGCTCGACCGCTTCACCTCAAAATTGTTAGGGATTGCCTTCTGTTGGAAGGCGCATGAGGCGTGGTATCTTCCGTATACCGATGCGGTGCGGCCCATGATCCTCACCGCACTTTCCAGCCCGTCGGAAAAGATCGGCCACAACCTGAAATTCGATTTATCGATATTGCACCATCACGGGATCGCGGTGACCGGCCCGTTTTTTGACACGTTGCTCGCCGATATCCTGATTGCGCCGGAGCGCCGCCATTCGATGGACTCACTCGCGGAAGTCCTCCTCCATTATTCGCCGGTCAAGCTCAGCCAAATTGCGAATCCACAGCAAACGCCCACCCCATCGTCAGCCGACGATCTGTTTGATTTTGCCGAAAAAACCACGGCATCGAAGGAGCTTGATATGGAAGCCATCCCGCTGCAGCAACTCGCCGAGTATGCGGCGGAAGATGCGGACGTGACCTTCCAGCTTGCGGGGAAGCTCCGTGGGTTGTTAGACCACTCCGGGCAAGCGGTGATTCTGCATGAAATCGAGGGGCCCTTGTTGCCTGTGCTGGTGCGCATGGAGATGGAGGGCATCGCGATTGATCCCGCCGCCTTGCTCACGATTGGCGACGAGTTGCAGCTCCAGATCCACGAGCTCGCCCAATCGATTCATCGTCATGCGGACCGCCCGTTCAACATTGCCTCACCAAAACAACTCGGGGACATCCTTTTCGTGCATCTGGGTTTGGCGGACAAGGCGAAAAAAACCAAGACCGGCCAATACAAGACGGACGAACAAACGCTCGCCACGTTGGAAGGCAAACACCCGATCATCACGGACATCCTTTCCTGGCGTGAGGCCACCAAACTCAAGTCCACTTATCTCGACGCGCTTCCCACCCACCTCGTGCCGGAGACCGACCGCATCCACAGTCATTTCCATCAACTCGTTGCCGCCACCGGCCGGCTTGCCTCGTCCGATCCCAACCTCCAGAACATTCCCGTAAGGTCGGAAGCGGGCCGAAAAATCCGCAAGGCCTTTGTCCCGCGGGCGGGATTCACACTGCTTTCCTGTGATTACTCGCAGATCGAGTTGCGGGTGATGGCAGCGCTGGCAAATGACGCGACGATGATCGAGGCCTTCCGCAACCGGATTGATATTCACACGATCACCGCCTCCAAGGTTTTTGTCATCGAGCCTGAGGAGGTCACGAGCGACATGCGCCGCACCGCCAAAATGGTCAATTTCGGAATCATCTATGGCATCTCCGCTTTCGGGCTTTCCCAGCGGCTCGCCATTCCGCGAGCGGAGGCGGCCGCCCTCATCGAGGCCTACTTCCGCGAATACCCGTCGATTCGTGAGTTCATGGACCGCACCGTGGCCGCCGCCCGTGCCTGCGGATATGTCGAAACCTTGTCAGGCCGCCGCCGGTATTTTCCAGACCTGCACTCCAGCAACCAAAACCTCCGAGGCAATGCCGAGCGCGCCGCCATCAACACCCCGATCCAAGGCACTGCCGCAGACATGATCAAACTCGCCATGATCCGGATCGATTCCTTGCTACTAGAATCATCGTATCAATCCAGAATGCTGCTTCAGGTCCATGATGAACTGGTTTTTGATCTCGCCCTTGACGAGCAGGACGGGCTGGTTCCCCGCATTCTTGAAGCCATGACCACCGCGCTTCCGCTGCCACACGAGGTTCCCATTGAAGTGGAGCACGGCACCGGCCCTAACTGGTTGGCCGCCCATTAGCCGGAGCAAAAAGCAGCAGCGCCTGTTAGATTTTTGGCGGGCCTCACGGAAACAAGCCGCGGGAGGACTTGACGTCGGCGACCGTTTGGATGGCGATCGCCTGGGCGGCGGTGCGGTGTGAGATCTGGTGGCGTTTGGCAAAGCCGGTCACTTTGGTGTAGGCTTTTTGGAGCATGGTTTCCAAGCGGGTGATGACTTCGCGTTCGGTCCACAGGAAGTGTTGGAAATTTTGCACCCACTCGAAATACGAGACGGTGACGCCGCCGGCATTGCAGAGCACATCGGGGATGACAAACACATCGCCGCGCGCCTCCAAGATGCGGTCGGCCTCGGGAGTGGTCGGGCCGTTCGCGCCCTCGGCAAGGATGCGGCATCGGAGGAGCGGCGCGTTTTCCGCAGTGATCACACGATCGAGCGCACAGGGCGCAAGGATGTCGCACGCTTGCTGCAGCAGCAACTCGGGATCCATGGCATCGGCTTCATTGAACCCGATGACCGTGCCGGTTTTGGCGACGTGATGACGCAGCTTCGTGAGGTCGAGCCCGCGATCATTCCAGATCGCACCGTTGACATCCGAGACGCCGCGCACATGGACGCCGTGGGAGGCGAGTGTGTAGGCCGTGTGAGATCCCACATTGCCGAAGCCCTGCACCACGGCGCTCGCCCCATCGACCCGAAGCCCGAGTTGGTGAAGCGCATTCGAGGCAATGAAAGCGACACCATGCCCAGTGGCACGGGCGCGACCGCTCGACCCTTGGAGGTTGAGTGGTTTGCCGGTGACGATCGAGGGAACCAAATGCCCGGTGTGCGTCGAATACGTGTCGGTCATCCACGCCATGGTTTGCTCGTTCGTCCCCATGTCGGGTGCCATCACATCGATTTCCGGGCCGATGAAAGGGATCATCTCCATCGTGAACCGGCGGGTCAGGCGCTCCAGCTCGCCCGACGACATGGTGCGCGGATCGCAAGCGATCCCACCTTTGCCGCCGCCAAACGGAAGATCCATCAACGCACATTTCCAAGTCATCCAAATCGCCAAGGCGGTGATTTCTCCCAAATCGACAGACGGATGGTAACGCAGCCCGCCCTTGACCGGACCGCGCGTCAAGTGGTGCTGCACACGATGCCCAAAAAAAACTTCCGTGCTGCCGTCATCCCGACGAATCGGCACCGTCACCGTGATGAACCGCTTCGGCCACTTGCACCTCTCACGCAAATCATCCGGCAAATTTAAAAAATCCGCCACCTGGTCGAATTGCTCGGCCGCCATCGCAAAAACCGGGTTTTGAAGCAGTGTCTGACGCATGGGGGAATTCGATCATGAAACGCCTGGCCTTGCACTCGTGAAATTGCATGGATTCCGGGATTTGACCTTTTCGAAATGCTCCGGTAACAATGCGCGCCACCTGCCCATGATTCGTGAAATCGTTCAATACGGACACCCCGTTCTCCGCCAACGCTGCCGTCCCGTCACCGCGGTGGATGACTCGATTCTCCAGTTGGTTTCCGATATGTTAGAAACCATGGTGGACGCGCATGGAGTGGGCCTGGCCGCGCCGCAGGTCGGCGAGGACCTCCGTCTGGCAGTCATTGATGTTTCGCACGACCCCGAGTGCGTTTCCTGGCTCAAGGTGAATGGCGAAGACGCGGCGCTGGATTCGATCATGCCTTTGATTTTCATCAACCCGGATTTGTCCTACGGCAAGGAAAAGGAATTCGGCATCGAGGGGTGCCTGAGTATCCGCGGAATCCGCGCGGAAGTGCGCCGGCCGATGACCGTCAAGGCCAGCCTGCTACAGCTCGACGGCTCGGTGCTTGAAATCGAAACGGACGGGCTGTTAGCCCGCGTTCTGCAGCATGAGATCGACCATCTGAATGGCGTGTTGTTTGTGGACCGTCTATCGGCGGTCGCCAAGGTTTCGATGAGAAACCGTCTCAAGCGCGTGCTCGAGGAAAACGCATGAAGGTGCCGGCGTTCCATCAATGGCGGAACGCGGCGGCGAGTGACTCCAAATCGGCGGGGGCCACGCGGTCCGCAGCGAGAATGGCCGCTCTTTGCAATGCGATGATCTCGGAAATACCCTTGCGGGTGAGATCTAACATCGTAGCCATTTGGTCGGACGAAAACACCGCCTCCTCGCCGCTGCCCTGAATTTCCACAAACTCCAACGACTCGGTCATCACGACATTGAAATCCACCGATGCGTCCCTGTCTTCCGGATAATTGAGATCCAACACCGGCTCTCCCTGATAGACTCCGGCCGACACCGCAGCAACTAACTTCCGAATCGGGAAATCCTTCAACTTCCCTTCTGCAAAAAGACGGTTGAAGGCAATCGCCATCGCCACACATCCCCCGGTGATCGAGGCCGTGCGCGTGCCCCCGTCCGCCTGCAGCACGTCGCAATCAATCCATACCGTGCGCTGACCGATTTTCTTGAGATCCACCACCGCCCGCAACGCCCGACCAATGAGGCGTTGAATCTCGGACGAACGACCGTCGAGCTTGCCTCGGGAAATGTCCCGTGCTTTGCGCTCGAGTGTCGCATACGGCAGCATCGAGTATTCCGCCGTGAGCCAGCCGCCCTCGACCCGTTGGGCCCGCATCCAACGCGGCACATCGTCCTCAATCGTCGCAGAACAAATGACGCGTGTGTCTCCAAAAGAAACGAGCACCGACCCCGTGGCATGCGGGGCAACGTGTGAAATAAATGCAATCGGGCGGAGTTGGTCGTGCTGGCGACCATCGGGACGTGTCATGCGACGAGTCAAATCCAACCGTGCCCGCTGCGCAAGGGTGAGTTTCTCAGCTTTGACGGATTGACAAAGAGCAAATTGCCGGAAGAATAAAGATCAATCCGCCGAGACGTCATGGAGCAATCTGCCGCAAACCCTGATTACACACCCCGCCACCTTCAGTCGAACTTGGAGCTGGCCCTGAGCGATACGCCGGTGGTTTGTCTGCTTGGCCCGCGCCAATGCGGCAAATCCACGCTTGCCAGGCATCAAGCGCCGGATCGGGCTTTTATCAGTCTGGACGATGCGCAATATCTTGATCTGGCACGCAGCGACCCAATGGGGTTCGTGAGCGAACTCCCGGCCTTCGTGACCATCGACGAGATCCAGCGGGTACCCGAACTGATCTTAGCGATCAAACACAGCGTGGATCTGGACCGGCGGCCGGGACGTTTCCTGCTCATCGGCTCGGCCAATCTGCTTCAGTTGCCACGCCTTGCAGACTCCTTGGCCGGAAGAATGGAGTGCCTTTATTTGCAGCCTTTCTCGGCGGCGGAGCAGGAACTGGCTCCAGGGCGTTTTCTAGAAATGTGGATGAGTGCGAAACTCACCCCGGAAATCATTGGCTCCGGCCTGCCGCCACAGCCCTCCGGTCTTCCACGGCGACTGGCCGCCGGGGGTTATCCTGAAGCCTTGACGCGCCCTCCGGAACGTGCCCGGCAGTGGCTCCGGCAGTATCTTCGCTCAATCATCGAGCGGGACATTCATGACGTCGGCCAAGTCAAGGACGGCAATGACTTGGCGCGGCTCATCGAGTTGCTGGCCCACCGGACCGGAACCTTGCTCAACGTCACCCAACTCGCAAAGGCCCTCGGGCACACCCGCGCCACGGTCACGGGGCATTTGGCGATGCTCGAAAAACTGTTTCTCATCCGGACCCTGCCAGCCTGGCACCGGAACGCCGGCAAGCGTTTGATCAAGAGCCCCAAGATCCATATCTGTGACTCAGGTGTCGCCGCCACCCTATCCGACTTGCATGCGGATCATTGGATCCGGGAACGCGAACGATTCGGCCGTCTTTTGGAATCATTCATCGTGCAGCAATTGGTCTCACAGGCCGGGGCGACTCAGGCCGACCTTCGCTTCTGGCATTATCGAGACAGGGACCAGGTGGAAGTCGATTGCGTGATGACACAGGGACGCAAGGTCTGGGGTGTCGAAGTCAAAGCGGCACGTTCGGTCACGGCCTCGGACACAAAAGGCTTGCACCGCCTGGCGGAGATTGCGGGCAGTGATTTCCAAGGCGGTATTGTTTTCCATGATGGCGAGAGCCTTTTTCCCGTGGCCAACGGGGCTTTCCTCGCCGTGCCGATCTCCAAACTCTGGAAACTCTGATGCATTTCACTCCATCGACGTGTGGGTTTTTGCCGCCACAGGCTCACCCGTCAAGCCCCAGCTTTTTTCTCGCCTTCTCGATCTCGTCGGACAATTCACCCCAGCGTGAGTAACTCGTTTCGAGCGCCTGCGTGATGCGGGCCACGGCCAACGACGTGTCGCGAAGTTTTTCCGAATCGTCCGCGACCCCCTCGCTCGATAACGCGGCGGTCAGCGTGACTTGCGCGGCTTCAAATTCGGCGATCCTCGCCTCCAGGGTTTCCATCTCGTTTTCTAACGGCTTGAGCACCTTCGCTCTCAACTCGCGGGATTCGGCATCGATCCGACGCTGGTCCTTGCGGTTGATGGCCGCTGGCTGACTGGACTGACTGCCCTGACTGATTGTTAGACCCTCAGCAGACTGGCTGTCCTCGGCGGTTTTTTCGAGGTAGTAGGTGATGTTTCCCGAAAACAACCGCGGGGCTTCTCCGGGGCGGAATTCGAGCGTCTTGGTCACGAGCGGATCGAGCAGCGACCGGTTGTGCGAAACGATGAGCACACTTCCAGAATAATCAATCAGCGCGCGCTGAAGCACATCCTGCGATTGCATGTCGAGGTGGTTCGTCGGCTCGTCAAGGATGAGAAAATTCGCCGGGCGCAATAACATGCACACCAGCGCAACCCGCGAACGCTCGCCGCCGGAAAGCACCCCTACCCGCTTGAATACGTCATCACCCCGGAAGAGGAAACAACCTAACAGGTTTCGCGCGTGCGGCGCGGATTCCCGCGAGGCCGCCGCTTCCACGGTGGCAAGCACGGTGAGATCCGGGTCGAGTTCATCGGCATGGTTCTGTGAGAAAAACGAGGTCGCCACTTTGTGACCAAAACCATGCGTGCCTGAATCCGGGGCCTCCTGACCGGTGATGAGACGGCAAAAAGTCGATTTGCCCGCGCCATTCGGCCCGACAATCGCAATTTTCTCGCCCCTCTGGATTTCAAAATCAAACCCGCTGAAGACCTGGAGAGCACCATAACGTTTCGTGACCCCGGCGAGCGTCGCCACCTTTTGCCCGGAGTTCGGTGGCGAGGGGAATTTGAACTTCATCACCGCGTCATCCTGGTCAGGCATCGGAATCCGCTCGATTTTGGCCAGCATCTTGACGCGCGACTGGACGAGAGTCGCCTTGTTCGCGGAGGCACGGAATCGGTCGATGAATCGCTGGATCTCCGAGATTTCTCGTTGCTGCGCCTGGTATTGCTTGAGCTGGATTTCCCGACGCAGAACCGACTCACCCTCAAAATAGGAAAAATTCCCGGCGTATTCCTCGGCGCGACCGTGGGTGAAGGCGATGGTGCGCGTGCACAGCGTGTCTAACAATCCCCGGTCGTGGGAGATCAGGAGAATCGCACCCGGGTAGTTGATCAGGTATTGCTCGACCCAGACTTGGGTGCCGAGATCGAGGTGGTTCGTTGGTTCATCTAACAGAAGGACTTGCGGTTCCTGGAGGAAAAGCTTGGCCATGGCGATGCGCATTTGCCAGCCCCCGGAAAATTCCGCGCAGTCCCGCGCGAAATCCTTGTCCTTGAATCCCAAACCCTTGAGCACCGATTCGATTTTGGGTTTCATGCGGGCCGGATCCATGGCGTCGAGGTTGAGCTCGAGTTCCCCGATGTCTTCTAACATCTCCGCGTAGGGTGAAGAACGCGGGTCGAGCTTGGTGAGCGCATGCGAGAGGCGATCGATTTTGTCGCGCAGGGCGAGGGTTTCGCCGAAGGCGGATTCGGTTTCCTGCCAGAGCGACCGGCCGCGAACATGAATGCCCTCCTGGGGAAGGTAGCCGATGCGAGTGCCCTTGGGCGCATGGATCTGCCCGGCATTTGCCTTGAGCGTGCCCGCGATGCACTTCATCAGCGTGGTCTTCCCCGCGCCATTGTGGCCGGCGAACGCGATGCGCTCGCGCGGTTGGACCGAGAACGAGAGGTCGTTGAAAAGCACGCGGGCACCAAACTCGACGCGCAGGGATTGGACGGAAATCATCGGGGGCGGAGGTTGCACGCCCGGACGCCTGGGTCAACGCCGGAGATCCGATGATTGAACTCATCGAGGGACAGGGAAAGAGCGCGACACGACCGCAAACGCGCGTCATTTGGCATCGAAAACGACGCGAAACCCGAGATCGGGGCGGCGAAGCGAGCGGTCATCCGTCCACTCGCGGGTCAAGGCATTGCTGCCGGGTTTGAGAAACGATCCGCCGATCATGAGCCACTTGCGTTCACCGAGCGGATTGGCGGGATTCGTGGCAGGACGGCGCGTCCATTCGGCCACCGAGCCGGCCATGCCAAGAAGCCCTGACGGCGAGCGATCTGGGGTTTCGGAAGTGACCGGGAGCCACGGGCCGGGGAGGAGCGTCGCGGGAGTGTCGAGGTTTTTGCGAAGGGCGGCAAACCATTCTTCCTGAGTGGCCAATCGGATTTGTTTCCACTCGGCATAGGCCGAGGCATCCCACCAATCCACTCCGACCACCGGGTGATCAAGAGTCACCGGATGGTTGTTCCATGTGCCATTCGATTTGGCAGCGGCAAACAACGACGACCAATCATCGGGCAAATGCGACGATTTTTCGGTGGGCTGGTTTTCGTGATCAAAAGTGCGTTCGCGGCGGTCCTTGCCAAGGGTCTCCAGGATTTCGAGAAATTCGTTGTATTGGCCGATGGTCACTTCATGGGTGGAAATCCAAAATGCCTTGAGCGTTTCTTCGGTGCCGTCAGGAGTGGGGTGTTTACCGGCAGAAATGAAAATCGGTTCGGGCAGGCGCGAGCGAGAAGGGACGGGTGCGGGTTTGGGCCGCAAGATCAGGGCAAGCACGCACAAGACAACCAAGCCAAGCGCCGTGAAAGATACGATGAGAGTGACGGGCGGCTTGCGCCGCGCTTGAGGGGCAGGCTGGGTCGGCGAGGCCGGCGGCATGGGATCCGCCAATTGTTGTTCGATCTGGGCACAGACATCGCGCACCTGTTCCCAACTGATCGACGCCTCCAATCCCTCGCCCCGCATCCAACCGAGCAACGTGAGCATGCGAGTGCTACCGGCCTGCCCATCGGCGACCAAGGTTTGCAGGGAATGACCGAGGCAGGCAATGTCACGAGCCGCTTGCTCAGAGGAGCGCACGCCAGCCATGGCGAGGTTCTCGAGACGAGTGACTCCCTGCGGGTCGAGGTGAATGTGTTGCAAACCGATAGGTCCCGTCGCCTGTTGCAACGTTTCATGATAGAGATGAGCTTCGGCAACACGGCGCAAAACATGCGCAATGCGGATGGGCTTGAATGGCTCGGCCGCCTTGCGGCGGTCATCCAAAGTGGCACCGGGCAGCAGTTCGTGGGCGAAAAAACAAAGCCCGGGCTCTGCGACCGCTTCATAAACCGAACCGATCAACGGGTGTTCGACCGCAGCCTTGGCGCGCACATCCGCTAGAAAGGATTCTTTTTGGTCGGCACACTCGGCCCGAAGCTCATCCACCAACACGCGGCGAGACACCGAGGTTTGCTCGGCCAACCACGTCCGCGTGCGCGAAGTTTCGGAAAGAAGTTCCTTGAGACAGTATTCACCGAGCAGGCGGTCAGGGGAAGCGGCATTCATAAGAAAAAGGTTCGTGCACTCTTACTTGCGAGGTGACCGCGCAGGCAAGAGCGGCACGGCCGGATCAAAGTCCGGCGGCAGTTGGTCTTGAAATTCTGGCAACATCGAATCTCCCTGGCTGGATGCCGGAGATTTGGGGATTTTTGCCGCAAGATCGCGCGGCCACGCCTGAACGTCGAGCACCTCGTTTTGATAGAGCAGCGAGACGACTTGGCCGTAATAAGTGCGAGAACCAAACAAGTGCTCGGTGGGATTGTCTTGGGCGGGAATGGTATACGTCATGCGCAGGTTTTCCTCACCACCAGCCCAATCAAACGGAAGACTCACCCATTGCTCGGTGACCCAAGATTTCTCCTCCAACTGCAAAATCTCACCCTTGGATGTGCGGTTGAAAAATATCACAGACACCGCGATTTCCGCAGGATCAATGACCCCCTCGGGCCCCTTTTGCACCGGAATGGTGAGGATCACCCGCTGACCGGCTGAAGCATTCGGATCATTGAAAATGCGGACTCGACCGAGCGACAATTTCCCTAACATATCAGCCGGTTGTTCGAAACCATCTCGCAGTTTGGCGGCGGCCTTTGCATAAAGCGATCCTGCACCCGAAGCCCCCATTTGAAATACTTTTTCGTAATGAGCGGACGCGATGTCAAACACGCCCATTTGTTCGTGAACGAGACCGAGTTCATATTGCACGCTGGGATCGTCGGGAGATTCGGTTTGCGCCTCCTCGAGTTTCACAATGGCCCGGCCCATGTCACCGGCCACACGGGCCGCGCGGGCTTCATTGACGAGACGTTCGGCCCTGGGTGCGGCAATGGGCGGCGGCTCGATGGGAGTGGGCTCGGGAAGCGGCACGGGAGGACGCGAAACGACGGGCGGCAAAGTGGGTAGCGCCTGAGTAGGGAGCCGCACCATCACGGGCGCGGGCCGTTCCTTTTCTACCACACGCACCTGCCGGGATTCCTCAAGGCGCGTCGCCAATGCCAATCCTGCCACTAACAACTGCACAAAAGCCATCAACCCCAAAGTCCAACACGCGACCGCAAACACAGACAACGACGTGCCCGGCGGAGCTTGGGGCCTTGCGGATACCATCCGCTCATCATGAACTCGCAGCATCCCGCTGTCAATCCGGGGACATCTGGCATCTCATCACCACACAGCACTCCCCGCCGCAGGAAACCGATTTTGCGATTGCGTTCGGAACGGGCGCTGTGAAGTCTTCGGCCGAGGATGACTCGCTGGCGGGCTCCTTGAAACGCCCCAAATTGTTTACGAACCGCATGTCATACCGCACCTCCCCTGCCGATCTTGAAGGACTTCCACCCGGAGTGCCCCACATCATCGGCAATGAAGCCGCCGAGCGGTTCTCGTTCTACGGAATGAAAGCCGTGCTCGCCGTGTTCATGGTGCAATACCTGCATCTCATGGATGGCAAAAGCGCGGGCGTCATGAATCAGGCGGAGGCCACGGTCAACGTCCACTTGTTCAACAGCGCCGTCTATCTGACCCCCTTTCTCGGTGCCCTCCTGGCCGATATTTTCATCGGAAAATACCGCACCATCATCGGCCTCTCCATCCTCTACTGCGCAGGCCACGCCGCCCTCGCCGGCATGGGCGTCTTCGGCAATTCCGCCAGCTGGATGATGGCCGGCCTCGGCCTGATCGCCCTCGGGTCCGGCGGCATCAAACCGTGCGTCTCCGCCCACGTCGGCGACCAATTCGGCACCCGCAACGCGCACCTCCTTTCAAAGATTTTCAATTGGTTCTATT
Organism: Akkermansiaceae bacterium; assembly: GCA_903930425.1. Classification (GTDB taxonomy): domain Bacteria; phylum Verrucomicrobiota; class Verrucomicrobiia; order Verrucomicrobiales; family Akkermansiaceae; genus Luteolibacter. The sequence continues at coordinate 13,155 of CAIYYV010000279.1, forward strand.
TTTCAATCAACACCGGATCGTTCCTCTCCATGCTGCTCACCCCGTGGTTGTTAGAATGGTATGGCCCGCACTGGGCGTTCGGCGTGCCCGGGGTGCTGATGGCACTGGCCACGCTCGTGTTCTGGCTGGGAAGGAACCGCTTCATCCACGTGCCGGCCGGCGGCATGCGTTTTGTGCGCGAGTTATTCCGAGGCGATGGCCTCAAGGCGATGCTCAAGCTGCTGCCGCTCTATCTGTTTGTCGCGATGTTCTGGGCGCTGTTCGATCAAACCGGATCGACATGGATCTTCCAATCGCTCGACATGGACCGGCATTTTCTCGGCGTCGAATGGCTGCCATCACAAATTCAATCGCTCAATTCGGTGATGGTGCTCACCTTTATCCCTATTTTTGCTTATGTGATCTATCCGTTAGGTGACCGGGTGTGGAAGCTCACGCCGCTGCGCAAGATCGGAATGGGTTTATTCCTCATGGTGGGCGCGTTTGCATTGGTGGCGGTGATCCAGCAATGGATTGACGGCGGGGCGAGACCCAACATTGCATGGCAGATTCTCGCATTCGCGCTGCTCACGGTGGCGGAGGTGATGGTGTCGATTGTGGCGCTCGAATATGCTTACACGCAGGCACCCAAAACCATGAAGTCCCTGCTCATGTGCTTCTACCTGGGCTCGGTGGCCATCGGAAATTTCTTTGTCGCGGGCGTGAACCATTTCATCCAAATCCCCGATACCGCAGCCACACAACTCAAGGCGGCCATCAAAACGATGCCGCCCGGCGAAAACAAGAACGATCGGACTGTTGTCCTTCCGGGGTTCGATGGCGTGTGCGGCACCTCGGACGATCTCGTCCAACAACTCGTTGACGGCATGCCCGGTATCCTTGAAATTCCCGGTCAGCAGGTGTTTGACAAAGCCGCCGCCCTGATCGAAGGCCTCGCCGAAGCTCGCGGGGGCTCCTTTCCCGAGGAGTCCGTGGTCGCCGCTAATTTGGAGGCCTTCCGCGATCCCTGGGGGTCGCCTCTGCACTATCAAATCCTCAACTCCAACCGCGCCCGCCTCATCAGCGCCGGTCCGGACCGCAAGCCGGGCACCCAGTGGGACATCGGATTGATGATCGATCGCCCGCAAGCAACTGCCGCCGCAGAACCGTCCTGGTCGGACCGGCTCCACCCTGCCGAACCGTGGCTGCAACGCCATCAACGCGCCCTCGGCATTCCAATCGAAACCACAAAACCCACCGACGCCGCAGGCTTCACCCGCAGCGCGTTTTCCGGCGGCCAAACGCGACTTCACGGCGCGGAGTATTTTCGCTTTTTCACTTGGTTGATGCTTGCCACGGCCGTGGCCTTCGTGCCCTACTCGCTCCTTTACCGCCCGAAAACTTACCTTCAGGATTGATCCTTTCCCAACCTGCGGGTCCACTGACCCATCACCCTTATGGACATTCTCACCCACGCACTCCAGCACCCATTCACTTGGGGGCTTTTGTTAGGTCTTCTGGTCACCGCATTCATTTGGAAATCCGGCTTCACCGCGCGCCGCCATGCCGTGCGCGAAAACAAACGCGTCGCCGCAGAAATGAAGGAACTCCAAACCCACCTTGGCACCCAACTCAAAATCAATGCCACCGGCAATGAGGCCGTGCTCACCGAACTGGAATCTCTCAGACGCCAAAACGAAATGCTCCGCGTCAACCACGCCACCCTCCAACAAAAACCCGGCCGCGCCGAACAACGGCTCCTTCAAATTCAGGACCTCGCCATCCGCGCGATGCGTGAACAGGCACCCGGCTTCGCTCCTGCTTGGGAAAAAGCGCTCCGCCAGGCGGAAGCTGAAGTCGAGGCCGCCGAATCCGGTTTCAAAAAACTTGTGCGCCGCGTGCTTCCGGGACTCGCAAATGCCGCTCCATCACCCACTACGGTGATCGTAGGTGAGGACCCGTCCGGCCCCGCCTGATCCCGCCTGATCCCGCAGCGGCACGCCACCGCCTCGCGGTCCATCAATCCAAATAGGGATTCTCCGCCGCCTCGCGGCCAATGGTGGTGGCTGGGCCATGGCCGGAGAGCACCCGGGTTGCCGGAGGCAAGCCCATCAAATGACGCGCAATCCCCGCAAGCAGTTGCTCAGTGCTGCCGCCCGGCAAATCCGTGCGCCCAATCGACCCCGCAAACAAGGTGTCCCCTGAAAAAACAAGCCCCGCATCCGCGAAATAAAACGTCACGGAATCGAGCGCGTGACCCGGAATATGGGCCACTAACAAATCCTGCCCCGCCAAACGCAGCGCTTGGCCTGGAACGAACAGAACATCCACCTGATAGGGATCCACCTCAATCGGCATCCCCCATGCGCGGGCCGCCGCTTCGAGCGTGAGCTCCTTCGAATACGGGGCAAAGGCATGGAGGCGCGCGCCCATCGACTGCAAGTCCGCGGCATCCAGCACGTGGTCGTAATGCTGGTGCGTGAACAACACGTCGTCAACGCGCACGCCTTGGCTGCCGAGCCAGCTGGCGACGCCTTCGGGCGCATCGACCAGGAGGTTCCCGTCGGGCGATTCGATCAAATAGCCATTGGTTTGCGTGGCCCCGCCGGTGTAACAGGAAATTTTCATGCCGTGATGGGTGGGCGCAAGATTGAAAGTGGTGCCACAGATGTCAATGGCCGTTCCAGCAACACGGAAGGCCTAGGTTCACGCAGCAGCTTTGCGCGGTCTTGGAAGTTGACTTCTCAAGACCCCAATCCACGCGCAAGCCGATTTCTTACTATTTGAGTCTCCATTAGTTGTCCTTTCGCCGACGCGCCGATGCGATGCTTGAAAGGCGCTGCGAGAGGCCCGTAAAACGCGGGCGAGACGCTCAGGCTCCTTTCCCAAGGATTGGGACCATTTTGCCACGCGTAGTTGTAGATCGCGTCTCGTCGTGGACGAGACGCCCACGCTCCTTGGGACGCGCGGGTGGTGCTTATTTCTTGGGGGAGTTTTTCCTGCGATCCATCAGCGAGGGGATGAGCATGGCCAGCCCGAAAACCAGCAGGACGACGCCCCAGCTCAGGTTGATGTTCAGGTTGAGCGAGCGCTTATACATTTCGGTGTTCGATGCGGTGACGAGTCCGTAGGAGCCGAGCAGCACACCGAGAATGGTGAAGTAGAGTCCGATAGGAAGGCGAAGGTCGAGGCCCATAGTAGTGGATAGTTAGAGTGGATGTGATGAATTACCAGAAGACCCCGTTGAGAATGACGCAGCCAATCAGAAGGAGGACGCCGATGACGGATGGGCGGAGGAACCAAGAGTCTTCGTGATCCACGATCTTCGGGGTGAGCGAATACACCAAGCCGGCGAGTTCCTGGTCGGTCTTGGTGCGGGCGGTGACCAGCGAGATCGACAGGGTAATGGTGAAGCAGGCGATGAACGCGAAGCTGGCGAGCCAGAAGTTCTGGGCCATATCGCTCGGGAAGTTGGCCAGCACGCCGAGGTAGCCGCCCTTGACGCCGGGGAGGTTGCCTTGAGCGAGGGTGAGCGCATGAAACAAGGCGGAGGTGGAGATGCCACCGAGGAGTCCGAAGAACGCGCCGTGGCTGGTGGTGCGTTTCCAGAACATGCCGAGGAGGAACGTCGCGAACAAGGGCGCGTTCACGAAACCAAACACCAACTGGATGATGTCCATGGCATTGGACCAGCGACTAACCAAATAGGCACAGACGATGCTGAGGAGAATGCCGACGATGGTGACGGCGCGGCCCATCCATGCGTAATGTTCGTCGCTTTTATTTTTGGCGATATATGCCTGATAGAGATCATAGGTCCAAACGGTGTTGAACGCGGTGACGTTGCCCGCCATGCCGGACATGAACGAGGCCAGCAATCCTGTGAGGGCCAGCCCAAGCAAGCCGGACGGGCAATACCTTTTCACCATCGACAAGATGATGCCGTCATAATTGATTTCGAGCACGGCTGCCTGAAGTTGGTTTTTGACGGACGCTTCATCGAGCTTGGGGGAATTCTGGATCAGGGTGGCGATCTTGTCCGGGTTCATTTTGGTGCCGGTGGCCTGAGTCACACGTTCCAGAGCGGCCTTTGAGTCCATATTCGACGAGGCGGCGGCCTTGATCACGGGCAGCGCCTTGCTGTATTCGGCGGCAGTCAGCGGTTTGGGCGGAAAGTGATAGCCGTCTTTGGCCGTTAGAGCGAGGCCTGCGGCGATCATGCCGGGCAGGATAACGAGCAAGGGCAACAGCATTTTGGGAACGGCGGCGATGAGCGGCGTGCGGCGCGCGGCACTCATGTTTTTGGCGGCCATCGCCCGTTGGACGACTAGGAAATTGGTGCACCAATAACCGAACGACAGCACGAAGCCGAGGCCGAAGAGCATGGCAAACAAGTCCACTCCCATCGGGTTTTGGCTGGCACCGCCAAACAGGGGTTTCCATGCGCTGGTCCAAGCGTCTGGCTGGAAAGTGTTTGTGTTCAACTCAATGGCGGCGGGGTTCTGCGCGACCTGCCCTAACAGCCCTTTCAAAGCCTCCCAGCCACCGACATCCGCCAATCCCAGATAGACGATCGGCGCGAAGCCGAGCACGATCATGAAGAACTGGAGAACCTCGGTGTAAATCGCGGAGGTGAGCCCGCCTTTAAGCACATACGCGAGCACAATGACCGAGCAAATCCACAGGCTGATATCATAATTCCATCCGAGGAGTTGGTTGAGGAGTTTGGCCAGCGCATTCATCGAAATGCCCGAGGCGAACACGGTCATGACCGCGAAGGAAATCGAGTTGAGGCAGCGGGTTCGCTCGTCGAAGCGCATTTTGAGATACTCGGGCACCGAGCGGGCCTTGGAACCATAGTAGAAAGGCATCATGAACACCGCGAGGAAGATCATGGCGGGGATCGCGCCGACCCAGTAGAAGTGACAAGTGGCGATCCCGTATTTCGCGCCGCTGGCGGTCATGCCCACCAACTCGAGCGCACCCAGATTGGCGGAGAGGAAGGCCAGGCCGGTGACCCAGGCGGGAATCGAGCGGCCGGACGTCAGAAAGTCCGCCGAGGTTTTCATGTAACGTTTCAATGCGAAGCCGATTCCGAGAACGAAGCCGACGTAAATAAGGAGGATCGCGTAGTCGATTCCTTGTAATTTAAACTCTTCCATGGTAATTTTTCTAATCGATTAGGGGTATGGTTATTCTAACTGGCTAGCAGAAACGGGCCCGCTGGAAAGCGTCAATGAGATCACTCGGCGGAGAACTTGTGGATCATCACATGATGGTAGGTTTCTCCGGGACGCAGCACCGCGGTGGGAAAGGCCGGTTGGTTCGGGGCATCCGGAAAGCCTTCGGTCTCCAGGCAGAGGGCCGTGCGGTGGGCATAGGGAACCGCTTTTTTGCCGGTGGCGGTGCCATCGAGGAAATTGCCACCATAAAACTGGATGGCCGGTTGGTTGGTGGAAATCTCCATCACGCGGCCGGACTTGGGATCTTTGAGGCGGGCGGCGAGGCGCACGCCCTGGCCTTTTTCGAGCACCCAGCAATGGTCATAGCCGCCGCCAAACACGAGCGCCTCAAAATCGGTGCCCACGCGTGCACCAATCGCCGTGGACTTGGTGAAATCCATCGGCGTGCCAACGACGGGCGCGAGAACGCCGGTGGGGATGAGGCCGGCATCGGTCGGCAAGTAAGTGGGCGCGACGAGCTGCAATTCGTGGTCGTTGATCGAAGTAGTCGGATCGCCCGAAAGGTTCCAATAACTATGGTGCACGATGTTGAGCACGGTTGGGGCGTCGGTGGTGGCTTGGGCCTCCCATTTCAATTCGTTAGCCTCGGTGAGGGTGTAGGTGACCTTGACCGTTAGATTGCCAGGATACCCTTCCTCACCGTCTTTTGAGACATAAGTGAATTCCACGGCATGATTGGCAATGGCCTTGCCGGACCACAGGACTTTGTCAAAACCCTTGGTGCCGCCATGAAGGGCGCAGGGGATGCCGCCGGGTTTATTATTGGTGGCGAGCGTGTGAGCCTTGCCATCTAGAGTGAATTTCCCATCCTTGATGCGATTGCCAAAACGGCCGACCGAGGATCCAAAATACGAGGTATTGCCGAGCCAGCCTTCCAAGGTGTCATAGCCGTGGGTGAGGTCGGCGGATTTCCCGGTGCGATCCGGGGTTTCCATCGAAACGAGGATGGCGCCGTATTCCATAACACGGGCTTTCAAGCCGTTGGCGTTGGTCAGGGTGAACAATTTCACTTCGCGTCCGTCCGGCATTTTGCCGAAGATTTCTTGTTTGATAGTCGGGTTCTGACTCATGCCGGAAGGTTTTTGGCAGGAGGCCAGGCCGATGGCGAGTGCAGAAATGATCCATGGAAATTGCTTCATACGCATTGGGATTTCGTTGATTTTTCTGTCCGTGCCAAGCACCAATTCCGAGGCACTGCGCGCACAAAGGGATTCGGCGGGATTGACCTTGTCGCGGAATGTCATTAGACTGGTCACATGAATCCGGTGGAAACTGCAGTCAAAATCTTGGATACGATGCTCGGGCATCTCGCACTTTCGGCCACGATCGAGGTGCAGGAAACCCATGATGGCCCGTGCCTGCAAATCCATTCAGCGGACAGCAAGGCGATCATCGGTCGCGACGGGGAGCGGTTAGATGACTTGCAATATCTCGTCAACCGCATCCTGCGTCGCCAAATCCCTAAGGCGGAGCGCATCAAGGTGGATTGCGAGCATTTCCGGACAATTCGCGAGGATCAGATGGCATCGGAAATCAAGGAGATTGCGGAGCGCGTGAAGCTGACCGGCAATCCCTATCAGATGCGTCCGCTCAATGCCTATTACCGCCGCATGGTGCACCACATTCTTGGGGAGGATCCCCTCATCAAGACCCACTCGCCCGATGGAGAGGAGCGCCTCAAGCGCATCACCATTTCAGCGGCATCCCCTGCCCCATCCCCTTCATGAAAAAGTTCTTTTTTGACTGCGGCACGCGCGATGCCACCGCCTCGCAGGGGATTTTGGTGCTGAGGGTGTTCACCGGGCTGATGATGCTTGTCGGCCACGGGATTCCTAAAATCCATCACTATGTGGCCCTCAAAAACACATTTTATGTGCCGGATTTCTTTCCGCTGAAATACTTATCTCCTCCGTTGAGTTTGATGGCCTGCACCGGGGCCGAGGTGGTGGCGTCCATTCTCATTTTGTTAGGTTTGTTCACGCGTCCAGCGGCATTTCTTTTGGGGTTCAGCATGGTGGTGGCGGTTTTTGGAGCCCAAGGGTCCGCGCCATGGTTTATCTCCCCGCCTACGGTTCTCAATGCAAAGGAGCTCGGTTTACTCTATCTGATTCCGCTCATCTCGCTTATTTTCTCGGGAGGCGGGGCACTGTCTCTGGATGCGCGTCTCTCTAAAAATGGCAGACGCCGCCGCTGGTAATTTTTTATGGAAACGCATCGTCTCGTCCTGCCGGGTGACCTCAACCACTACGGGTTTCTTTTTGGCGGGCGCTTGCTGGCATGGATCGATGAGGCCTCATGGATCGCCGCCAGCCTGGATTTTCCGCACTGCCAATTCGTCACTGTCGCAATGGCCACAGTCGAGTTCCGTCACAGTGTGCGCGATGGGACGATTTTGAAAATCACCTGCCTCCGCGAGCACGAGGGCATCACCAGCGTCTCCTACTCGGTCGAGGTGATCGATGAAAAAGCAGGCCCTCATGCGATTTTCAGCACCCGTGTCACTTTTGTGAGTGTCGATGATGCCGGATGCAAACGCCCGATCCGCGGATGATTCTGCCCGTGCGGGCGCACTCTCACACCGCCGTGCCGTCGTCTATCACCACCGTTGATATCGTGCTGCCGCTCGAACACTCCGAGCTGGAAGCAAAGCGGCGCCTTGCCATCGCCGCCGCCCTCAGCATCCCGGTCTCGCGCATCGGCGGCATCAAACTGCGCAAGCACTCGATCGACGCGCGCCAAAAATCGATCAAGGTGCAACTGCGGTTTGAGGTCGCGCTTGACGGCCCTCTGGCACCCGACCTCACGCCTCAATGGAGCGCGCCGTCCCTCGCGGCCCGGGCCCGCACGGTCGTCATTGTCGGTTGCGGGCCGGCCGGCCTGTTTGCCGCGCTGCGCTGCTTAGAAAACGGTTTGAAGCCCGTCATTTTCGAACGCGGCAAAGATGTTAGCGCCCGCCGCTTCGACCTCGCGCCGCTGCTGCGCCACGGCCGCGTCATCGAGGAGTCAAATTATTGCTTTGGTGAAGGAGGTGCCGGCACGTTCTCAGATGGCAAACTCTACACCCGCGCCACCAAGCGCGGGCCCGTCTCCAAAATTTATGAAATCCTCGTCGCTCACGGCGCGCCCGCCCGGATTCTCACAGATGCTCACCCCCACATCGGGTCGAATCTGCTGCCACAGGTCGTCAAGGCGCTCCGTGCATCGATTCTCGCGGGTGGCGGAGAAGTCCGCTTCCAAACCAAGGTCGTCGATTTTCTTGTCGCGAAGGAGCGGATCCGCGGGGTGGTCACGGAGGATGGAAATGAAATGCAGGCGGCGGCCGTGATTTTGGCCACCGGTCACTCGGCGCGTGATATTTATCGCCTGCTGGCGTCCAAAGGATTGTTGTTAGAGCCCAAGCCGTTTGCGGTGGGTTTCCGGATTGAGCACGCGCAGGCATTCATCGATCGCGCGCAATACCACCTGGATCCGGGACAAGCGCGGCCGCCGCAACTGCCTGCGGCACGTTACCGCCTCGCCACGAAAATTCGCGGCCGGGGAGTCCATTCGTTTTGCATGTGTCCGGGCGGATGGATCGTTCCGGCCTCGACTGAAAACGACGAGGTGGTCGTCAATGGCATGAGCCTGTCGCGGCGCGACTCGCCATTCGCCAATGCGGGGTTGGTGACGACCGTCGAGCCAGAGGACCTCGAACCATGGATCAAGGCACATGGCACACTGGCCGGCATGGCCTTCCAAAAAATGTTAGAACGCGCAGCCAAGTCCGCCGGCGGTGGCGGGCAGTGCGCGCCGGCCCAGCGGGTCACGGATTTTCTTGACGGGAATCTATCAGCCAGCCTCCCGGCGACCAGTTATGTGCCGGGCATTCGCTCGGCCCCGCTTCACGATCTGCTTCCGCAGTGGATCACGCGCCGCATCCGTGAGGGATTGCGCCTCTTTGATCGCCAGCTTCTCGGTTATGCCTCGTCTGACGCCCTTTTGTTAGGATTTGAGACGCGGACCAGCGCCCCGCTGCGGATTCCCCGCAGGGATGACACACTCGATCACCCGCAGGTGCGCGGGCTTTTCCCCTGCGGCGAGGGAGCGGGTCACGCCGGTGGCATTGTCAGCGCGGCACTCGACGGCCTGCGTGTGGCAGACGCCGCCCTTGCCGCTGTGAGCATCCGCGACACACCATAAGTGGCGATCGCCCGTCATCATCACCATTTCAACTCCGAGGCCGGGAGGCGGATTGGATTGTGGTGTGAATTGACGATTTTTCCATCAGATAGATAGAGGACTCGGTCGGCCATTTCAGCCATCACGGCGTTGTGGGTGATGATGACGGTGAGGGTTCCGAGTTCACGGTTGATGCGTTCGACCGCCTCGAGCACGGAGATGCCGGTCGTCACGTCAAGCGCGCCGGTGGGTTCGTCACATAACAACACTTCGGGGCGTTTGGCGATGGCGCGGGCGATGGCGACGCGTTGTTGTTCACCGCCAGAGAGTTGCGACGGGAAGTGGTCCATCCGCGCGGACAGTCCGACCATTTCGAGCGCCTCCTCGGGGCTCATCGGGTTGAGTGAGATGCTGGTGATCAGGGCGATGTTCTCACGGGCTGTTAGAGAGGGGATCAGATTGTAAAATTGAAACACAAAGCCCACGCAGTTGCGGCGGAATTGGGTGAGAAGATGTTCCTGCGAGCCATCGAGTGGCCAGCCTTTATAGATCAACTCGCCCGAGCTTGGCACGTCGAGACCGCCAAGGATATTGAGCAGGGTGGATTTGCCGCTGCCGGAGGGGCCCAGCAGGCAGACGAGTTCTCCGGCGTTGAAGGAAAGGTCCACCCCGGCCAAGGCGACCACATCGACCTCGCCGGTATGATAGACCTTGCGCAAGCTCCGCGCTTCAAACACGACACCGGTGGAGGGGGCTGGCATTGTGGGGGACATGGCAGGCATTTCGGACCGCCAAAGTATCAGATCCTGTCTCAATCACAACCCCGGTCGCATGGGCTGCAAGTGGGTTGGGGTCAAGTCTTGCGGGTCTGATGCAATCAAGGATGGATTGGCGACGGCAGCCCGACTATGATGCGCCTGCCAATGTCCAAACGCAGCCAAAAGGAAACCCCGTGTCGCCGCAAGGAAGCGTCGGCATTTGGATCTTCGCGGGGTCCTGGCACTGGCTCGCTCTTATTTTTTTGGCCGTTTCATTTCCTCAATCTTTTCACCCGGCCCTTGATCCTGCCGCTCAGATTCATCGCCCGCGCCGCAGGCTATCCGATGCTGGCCAGCCTCTATGCGCTGGTCGGGCTCGCGGTGGTCTACGGTCTGCGCTCACAGCGATATGACCTCACAAAAATCCATGCCATGCCCGAGCGCTCGATCATCCGCGACCACCTCGGCGAGGAAATCGGACGGATCCACGGGGAAAAACGATCGATCGTGCCACTCCGCCAAATTTCCGAAAACTTCCGCAAGGCGATCCTCGCCCGTGAGGACGAGCGGTTTTTCACGCACGGTGCCATTGATCCGATCGGCATCGTCCGGGCCATCATTAAAAACCTGCAAGGAAAACGGGAAGGGGCGTCCACCCTCACCCAACAACTCGTCTCTGATATTTTTCAACTCAAACATGGAGAAAGCCGCGGCAACATCCCGGCCCAAATCGATCGCAAACTGCTCGAAATCGCCATCGCCATCCGCCTCGAAACCACCTTCGAAAAAGAAGCCATTCTCGAAGCTTATATCAATCAAATCAATTGGGGCCGCCAAATCAAAGGCATCGGCGAGGCGTCCCGCATCTACTTCGAAAAACACCCGTCCGAACTCACGCTTTCGCAGGCCGCCTTGCTCGCGGGCATTGTCCGCGGCCCGGATTCCTTCAATCCCTTCCGTTCGTTAGAAGCCGCCACCCGTGAGCGTGACACCACGCTCGAGCGCATGGTGGTTGCCAATGCCATCACCCGTGCCGAGGCGGACGCAGCGAAGCAACAAGCGGTCAAGGTCCGGCCGCAATGGCGGCGCGAATCTCGTGAATCGTATGCGATGGACGCCATCCGCAACGATCTTGAAATCATCCTCGAAAAACAGGACATCGAACTCGGTGGTCTTGAAATCATCACCACCATTGATCTCCGTCTCCAACAGAAATCCGAGGAGGTCATGGAACAAAAACTCCACGACCTCGAGCGGCTCCCGGGGTATGCCAACCCGACCCGCGCCGCCTGGCTCAAAATCCCCGAAAACGAGCGCGCCGAAACTCCCTACATCCAAGGCGCGGTTGTCGTCATCGAAAACCACACCGGTGCCGTGCTCGCCGTGCTCGGCGGACGCAACGCGAATGAGTCGCGCTTCAACCGCGCCAAAGAGGCTGAACGGCAGCTCGGCTCAATCTTCAAACCGTTTGTCTATCTGGCCGCTTTCGACAAAGGACTGCGCCCCGATTCATTGATCAGCGACGGCCCGATTGAAGCCGGTGAAATCAAGGGAGGCGGCACTTGGAGACCGCACAATTCCGATGGATTGTATAGTGGCATGCAACCGGTTTCCTACGGACTCATCCGGTCACGCAACACGATGTCGGTGCGCGTCGGCAACCATGCCGGCATTCGCAAAGTCAAGGATGTCGCGGTGATGGCCGGGTTCGGCACCCCAATGCCGGAAAATCCTTCTTCATTTCTCGGTTCGTGGGAGGCCACGCCATGGGAGGTCGCCACGGCTTATTCGATATTTCCGAACGACGGGATTCGTTATCGGCCCTATCTGATATCGGAAATCAAGGATCGCGACGGCAACATTCTCTATTCGACCTTGCCGCTTTCCTATCAGGCAGTGAGCAGCACCTCGGCTTGGTCGGTTTCCCGCATCCTCAACGAGGTGGTCACTCACGGCACTGCCGCATCCGTCCAACGCCTCGGGTTTGACAAGCCCTGCGCCGGCAAGACCGGCACCACCAATGATTTCAAAGACGCCTGGTTCGCCGGTTATACTTCCACGCTCACTTGCGCGGTCTGGGTCGGATTCGACATCCCCAAAAAAACCGTGCAAGGCGGCTACGGGTCCGTGCTCTCGCTCCCGGCCTGGGTTGATATCATGAAAACCGCCGAGCGTCTCGGATACAAGGCCGGTCAACTCCATAGCAAAGTCAATCTGCTCACCATGGACCTCTGCCGACTTTCGGGAAAACGCGCCACCGCAGGTTGCAACACCGCCGGCACCACCTACACCGAACGCGTTCCAAAAGACATCGCGCTTGCGGAAAATGACCTCTGCCCCATCCATCCGGCCCGCGCCCAAGCCATCGATGAGTCGGCCGGGTCGGCCGTGCCCACGCCCGAGACTCCCCCCTTGCGCGCCCGCCCCGTCGAAGAACCCCCACCGCGTGCCGAAGTGGTCGACGAACCTTGAACCCGTCATCCATCATGTCCCCGGCGCGCATCACCTCGGCTCCTTTCCTTTCTTGATCTAACACTTACTTATATGTCTACTTGGAGACCCCTCAGCCCACTGCCATTTTGGAAGCGTTGGCTTCCTGATGGACTGCATGGCCCGTTGTGCTTGTTATTCCAACTTGCCGTTTTCGCTCTGATCGTGCTCTCAGCCGCTGCGTTCTATTACTTCATGCTCGCCATGCGCTTTGACCTGGGTGAAGTCGCCAGGCTGCCAGTCGGCACCACCTACTACGATCGCAAGGGGATCGAAATCGCCGCCCCGGGAGGCTCCGGCCGCAAACTCGTCAAACGCGAGAATATCCCGGATTTTTTGGTGCAAGCCCTACAAGCCCGCGAGGACGCCAGGTTTTTCGAACATCAAGGTGTCGATGTGCGCGGGCTGGCACGGGCGCTTGTTAGAAACCTCAAGGATAGAGACTTCACTCAGGGTGCCTCGACATTGAGCATGCAGCTAGCCCGCAACAGTTTCAAGATGAAGCAGAAATCGCTGCACCGGAAGTGTCTGGAAATCGCCCTGACTCTGCGGCTTGAATCGCGCTACACGAAAGACGAGATTCTCACTCACTATTTGAACCGCATCTACTTTGGTTCGGGCGCGGATGGAATCGAACAGGCGGCGCGCACGTATTTTGGAAAAGCGACGCATGATCTCAACGACAGTGAATGTGCTCTGTTAGTGGGCATCATCCGTGGTCCGCATGTGTTTTCTCCCTTTCGCAATCTGAGTGCGGCGATTGAACAGCGGAACCAGACGCTCAAGCGGATGCTGGCCATGGGATTTATCGACCCGGCCCGCTGCACCAGCCTCACCGCGGCACCCGTGCATCTTGTGGACGACGAGTTGCGCGAGACGCAGACCTCGTATGCCTTGCAGGCGGTGCGTCGCGAGCTGGACCGCCTTCTCGACGAGGGGGACATTCGCATGGGTGGCTTGCAGGTTTTCACCACTCTGAATGCCCCATGGCAACAACGTTTGGAAACGGAACTCACACATGCTGTCGAGGATCTCGAACAAGAAAAATCCTGGGAGCATCCGTCGCACAAAAACCACCTACCCGGCACGGGGCCTGTTTATGTGCAATATGCAGCCGTCACCACCGAGACACGCACTGGTGCCATCCTCGCACTCATCGGTGGTCGCGATTACGGTCATTCCCGGTTTGATCGCACTCGCTCGAGCCGCGATTTGGGGTCGGCCTTTGAGCCTTTCGTCGCGGCGGCGGCGGCCGAACGCGGCAAGCTCGTGTTTCCGGGAAAACCCGTGCAAACCGGACGGCAAGTCGGCCCCACAGAAGTCGAGCGCCTCGCCAAACGCTGTGGCATCACCGGCACGTTTTTTGCCCAATCAGATGATTTGTTCCGCGGATCAGTGAGCGCCTCGCCCATGGAAATGTCCACCGGCCTCGCCACTCTCGGCAATAAAGGAAAACGCCCAAAACCCTATCTGATTCGTGAAATCCGCGACGCCTCGGATGAAGTCATCTACTCCGCACAAGCCCAACTCGCCCAAGCCATCAGCCCGCCCGCCGCGCTCGATGCCGCCAGCGTGCTCCACCTCACGAACGGCACCCGCTGCTTCACCGGGGCCACCGGCTCGGAACGCGACGCATGGACGCTGCGCCTCGGGCCCGGCGGTGCCACCGCCATTTGGATCGGCTTTGACAAACCCACCACCATCGCCCCGGAAACCCGCCTCAAATCGTTGCTGGATGAATTTGTCCAACGGTTAGGAAATGAATGACAGGGGCATTTTTTCCGCGCGACAGCGGAATCCCGTAGACCGCGTCGGGTTGATGGGAATCCGCTCTTTCTCAAAGAGAGAAACGTGTTATACTGAGTGAGAAATGACCGCCGTGACTCACAGCACCGATGCCGCCTTATTGAATGTTTTGCAGGACGGGGTGGATTTCACGGAGCGGCCGTTTGCCGATCTCGGAAACCGCTGCGGCCTCACCGAAATGCAGGTGCTCTCACGCATCACCGCCTTGAAACAAAAAAAGGTGATTCGCCAAATCAGCGCGATCTTCGACACTCGAAGCCTCGGTTACACCTCAAGCTTGGTCGCCGCTAAAATTCCCACAGGGTTGTTAGATTCAGCCGTTTCCGTGATCAATTCGCACCCCGGCGTGAGTCATAACTATTTGCGCAATCACGAATTCAACCTCTGGTATACTCTGGCCGTGCCACCCACGAGCCGCCTGGGACTCGATCGAACCATCGACCTGTTGCACCGACTCTCGGGCGCGGAATCCACCCGCCCGCTTCCCACACTCAGGCTTTTTAAAATCGGCGTGCACTTTGATGTCGCGGGCACCTTCCATCCCGGCGACCAGGCGGCCCCGTCCTACTCCGAGTCTAGCCGCACCGAAACCCGGCCGCTCACTGCGGATGAAATCGAATTCGTGCGGGTGATGCAACGCGATCTATCACTCGTTCCCGAGCCGTTTGTGGCGGTGGCTGAGGCGTTGGGAATGACGTTTTCCGCAGCGGCCGAAATGCACGCGCAATTTCTAACAACCGGGAGGATGCGGCGGTTTTCAGCGGTGCTTCATCACCGCAAGGCAGGCTTCGGGGCCAACGCCATGGGTGTTTGGGCTGGCCCGCAAAATGATCCGGATGCCTTGAAGCGTCTGGGGGAAACGATGGCTGGATTCCGCGCCGTAAGTCACTGCTATCAGCGCCCGAGCTATCCCGAATGGCCCTACAATCTCTTCACCATGGTCCACGGGAAAAATGAGGATGACTGCGAACACACTCTAGCAGCCATCGCTGAGGCCACCGGCATCACCGACCGTCTCGCGCTCTATTCGACCCGGGAGTTCAAAAAAGTGCGCGTGAAATACTTCACCGAGGATGAGACACGATGGGAGCATGAAATGGCATGAACACCCCGCATTCACCCGGCAACAAGCCTGATCCCGCAACTCCAATCCGTCGGCTGGCCGCGAATTACTCAGGCCTGCTCCCACACAAAGGCTGGCCCGCACGCAACCTCCGCTTCCTCCGCCACCGCCTCGTGCCCGGCATGTTCCGCCGCCGCGCAGGCAATGTGCTCGAACCCGTGCTCGAAGCCCCCGAACCCGACAAGGTGCGCGTCACCTGGATCGGCCACGCATCGTTTTTCCTCCAATTCGCCGGCCACTCGGTGCTCGTCGATCCCAATTGGGCGAAGTGGCATGGCCCGGTCAAACGCCGCCGCCATCCGGGCCTCGATTTGCATGGAGTGCCGGAAGTCGACCTCGTGCTCGTCACTCACGCGCACTTTGACCACCTGCATAAACCGAGCCTAAGGATTTTACGCGCCCGCCAAGGGATCGTCGTCCCCTTGGGCAGCGGCTCGTTGGTCAAACGCCTCGGCTTCCCCGCCATCCATGAAATGAAAGTTTGGGATCTGCTACGCTTCGACCAACTCGAAATCATCCACACGCCATCACACCATTGGGGAGCCCGGTTTTTGCATGACATCCATCGCGAATTCGGCGGCTACATCGTGCAAGCCGGCGGCAAGTGCGTCTTTCATTGCGGTGACAGCGCGTATTTCGACGGCTTCCACGAGATTGGCAGTCGCTACGACATCGACATTGCGCTGATGCCGATCGGCGCCTACGACGCGCCCAGCGGCCGCGACGTCCACATGAACCCTGAAGACGCCGTCCGCGCCTTCGTCGACCTCAACGCAAAAATGCTCATCCCCATGCACTACGGAACATTCCCGCTCGGCAATGAACCGCACGATGAACCGCTCAGTCGGCTGTTAGCCGAAGCCGACAGCCTCGGCATTCGCGATCAAATCCTTATCCCCGAGGAAGGCGTGGGTGTCGAGTGGTGAGGTGTCTTTGAAAATTTTCATCTTATGGACTCCTTGCTCCCCGCCCCGTGAAAAACCTCGTTCTTGCCATCTCGGTGATCGTGCCAATGCTCGTCGCCTGCCAACCTGAAAAACCCGCCATGTTAGATGCTTCCGCCCCACAACCGCAAATCCTTGCCGGCAGTGAAACGGCCACGCTTGGGGCTGGTTGTTATTGGTGCACCGAGGCGGCCTTCAAACAGTTAGACGGGGTGATTTCCGTGACCCCCGGTTTCATGGGAGGCACAGCAGAAAACCCGACCTATGAAGAGGTCTGCAAGGGTAACACCGGCCATGCAGAGGTCACCCAAATCGTTTTCAACCCGCAAAAAATCACCTTCACGCAGATCCTCGGCTGGTTTTGGAACCTGCATGACCCGACCACGCTCAACCGCCAAGGCAATGATGTCGGCACGCAATACCGGTCCGTGATCTTCTATCATTCGGACATCCAAAAACAATCTGCGGAAACCTCGAAAGCCGCCGCCGCCGCCGCACTCATGCAACCCATCGTCACCACCAT
>CAIYYV010000280.1 GCA_903930425.1 Akkermansiaceae bacterium
ACAGTTCACCCAAATCACGAGGCGCCAGAACTGGCGCAGATGGCCGGGTCACTCGCCGAGGAAACGCCGCTGTCGCAGGAAGCGCCCTTGGCCGTGGAAACGCCCTTGGCCGTGGAAACGCCCTTGGCCGAGGAAACGCCCTTGACGAAGGAAACGCCCCTGTCGGAGGAAACGCCCCTGTCGGAGGAAACGCCCCTGTCGGAGGAAACGCCTTTGCCGGAGGAAACGCCTTTGCCGGAGGAAACGCCTTTGCCGGAGGAAACGCCTTTGCCGGAGGAAACGTCTGTGTCGGAGGAAACGTCTGTGTCGGAGGAAACGTCTGTGTCGGAGGCAACGCCTTTGTCAGAGGCAACATCCCTACCGGAGGCAACATCCCTACCGGAGGCAACGTCCCTACCGGAGTCAACGTCTTTGTCGGAGTCAACGTCCCTACCGGAGGCAACGTCTTTGTCGGAGGATAAACTCTTGGCAGAGATTTCGCCCCGGCAAATCGAGAGAATCGCCGAATTCGAAAGGCTCAATGAAGATGTCAAGGATCACATCAAGAGCTTCAGGAAAGCCGGTAGCGCCTTTATCAAAATCATCGCGGAAAAACTTTGGGATGTAGCCTACACCGGATGGGAAGAATACCGTGACAGCTTGATAGGCTATAACAGTGAGCACATTGGGCGGCTCGTTTACGCTGCGAATATCATCAAGTTGATTCTAAGTCACAACGAGGCCAACCCAAAACAGAAAGTCACGGTTCCAGAATACGAATGGCAAATTCGTGCGATTCCCCGGAAGCTGGACGATAATAATAAGATCGCACTTTGGAGTGCTGCGTGTAAAGGATCCGCAAAGGAAATGCCGACTCACAACGAAATTGAAGAAGTTAGAAAGAAAATGTTCCCCTCCGTCAAGAAATCTAAGCCACAAAAGAAAAAAGAAGAACTTGCCGAGTTGCTGACGAGCATGATGACTCTCCTTGACGTGAAGGCGTCGCACGATGAGATCCAACTTGAGCTCAATCGCTTGATCAAGATTCTCAAGGTCAAGCTGATGGACGAAGTGGCATGCTCCCCAAAAAATCCCGGCTCAAAGAACCAGGGAAAGCTTGCTGTTGCGTAGCGCAGCAAGCCATTGGACAACGCGATGCTCCCCGCTGTGCCCAGGGCGTTGTGTCCCAGCACCAGGACCCCATTGGCGATTAAGGAACTGCCTGTGTAAGTATTGTTTCCCGAGAGCGTCATCGTTCCCGCGGTACTCTTGAGGCAAGCCAACCGATCCACCCAGGTTTGCCGAGACCGAACCTGATCTGACCTCGTACGCACTCCACGCCGGGTTTCCCAGTTGATGCTGGCGATCTGGTTGTATTTGGCTTCGGAGGGGTGTCTCTCCGGTACGGAACCGATGGTTTCGCGCGCCTTGCGTTCGTCGCCGAGGGCGGCGGCGAGCCATGCGGCGGAGTCGTAGTATTGCGAGAAAATCATGCAGCCGAGGTTCTTCCACGGCAGGGCCTCGGCCTTAAGCTTGCCTTTGGTTAGGAGTCGATGCACCACACCGTATTTCGGGTCTTCGGATTGATTGCCTTCCAACTCGCGGACGTAGCTTTCCAACAAGGCCCGCTCGATGGGTGACAGCGTTTTGAAATCAACGCGTTTCGGTGGATCGTCTTCATCATCGTCCTCGTCTTCGATGTCCCAATTTTCCAGCATCTTGCGGGCGGTGCAAATTCCGGCCACCACGCTGCTGCCCGCGCGGCGGAGTAGGAGGGTTTTCAGGAATCCCGCGCTTTGCGGTTTTTGACGTTGGCGGCGAACCCATGTGGAGTGGAAGCGGCTGGTCGTCCGTAACATCACAAAGCAAGCAGTCACCGACGCTGATCACCTCAACGGCATCACCCGTCGTTTCCAGGTTTGCTTCGGTTGTGACGGTCACCGCACCTTCGATTCCAAAACCAACCGGTGGACCGGGTGGATGAACACCGGATACGTTCTTTTTCCTGCCGGAATTGAATTCGAATGGAGGAACGGTGCGTGGACATTGAAATCTGAAATCTTGAAGGTTTTAGCCCTGGCCCAGGTCCCTCCATCGCCGATCGAAAACCGGCTGTGAAGGATATAGGTTTGCCGCCGAGGATGAAAAGGGACATCAATGATGCGTTGAGGTGCCGCATCAAGCAGCTAAAGGCCCCTATTTCCAGAGTCACCGGATTTGCGAATACTGCGATTCGGCTCCCTCAGTGGAGATTCATCATGAGGCTCCGGAATGGCGGGAAATCATGGACATGATCTTCGTTGAGGTGTCCGCCGCCGATGTCGATTCCGTGATGGAGTCGTGGGATTGGTTCAACAAGGATGAATTCCAGATTCCCGACGCGAGCAGGATTGCGTTGGTTTTTGATCGGATCCACAAATCTGCCGTCTTGAAAGCGCTTTGCAAATGCTGCCATGATTCTACGAAGCGAAGAAGCCGAGCATAGTCTTTTTAGGCGCGGCATGTGGTCATTGCCGCCACTTTTCGTAATCGTAGTTCACGCAGCGTTCAACCCGTTCCAAGTCGTGCTTGGAAAGTTTCGTTAGGGATGTGAAGGGCTTTTTCATGTTCAGCCTGCTTGAAAGGTCGGGATAGTAATCCTCCTTTGCCAGGCCCATTTTGGCCATCTTCATTTTGATCGACCTGTATTTGGCATTTTTCCAGCTCTGGGGATCGGTGGACTTCCGCCCCGCCTTGATCAGGTTGAGTTGGAGGCAATACCATGCCTCCACATCGGGCATTTTTACGGTTCTAAGGTCTTTGTATGATGTTAGATTGAATCGGTTGTAGAACCGGCTCCACCACTCGGAGATCAGCGCCGAGAGTGCCTTGCCGGTGGATTCCTCCGCCAATTCCTTGATCCAGTCGGACACGCGTTTCTGGTCCGCAGGTGAAATGTGATCCGGTGAGCGCTCGATGGTCACGTTTGGCCTTTTGGAAGTCCCCTTGAAATTGAGGGTGTTTCCGTCTCCAGCAAGCTGCACATTGGAGTTTCCAGTTGCTTTCTGAATGATGGTTTTGCCGGTTTTGCGCGGTTTTTTCGCCTTTTCCTTTTTGTTATCCATCAAGAGTTTCCTAACGGCGGCATCAAGGTGGGATTCGAACAACTCACGGAATTGTTTCCTGCTCTTGAACGTGAACGATAATGCAGCGTTCATCATCTTCGACCTGAACGCCGCGAGTTTTTCTGCCTGGTTCTTGTCGTGGTGGGTTCCGGGGGCTTCAAGGTCGGAGAAATACGACAGCACCTGGATTTCCCGCGCCATCGCTCTCGTGATTTCCTCCTCCGTGCCGGACTCGGCCAAACCTGTCGGCGTTCCGAACCGGGTCCAAAGGACTGCGACGATGATGTCGGAATCGTCGATCAACTGGTGGTTGATGGCCGCTTGCCCACGCTCGGCCATCGTCGGAACGGCGTCGGTATTCCAGTGTTGGGTTTTCAGACCCCAGCCGGTGGACTCCCAGTGGGTCTGATTCCACTTATCAATGACTTCCCGGGTGATCTTGATTTCTTTCTCCACGTCGCCGGGACCACAGAGGGTGACTTTGATGATTTTCAATTTATGGTTCATATCGGCAGTAATTTTAACGATTTTTCTCTCTGGATCTACCTTCTGCGGCGCGGAAGGCACAGAAGGCACAGAAGGCATCGAAAAAAGAGATCAAACCCGGATGCAATCCTCCGTGATGAAGGTCGCATGTTGTTCCGGAGGCAACGGCAGGCCTGGCGGGGTGATAGGTTCCCCGGCCGCTTCTTTGGCGGCGCAGGTTTGGTTGAGGGCAAGGAGGAACTCAAGGATGTCGGCCTCCTTGGGCATGCCGTAGGCGGCGCGGACGGCGGCGTCGAGGCGGGCTTGGGCGTCTCGTATGGGATTGCTGCCGTGTTGTTCGAGGGTGCGGTAGAGGTCGCGCAGGGACCATGTCATCTTCGTCATGATCTCACGGCGGAGATGGCGAAGATTTTCAGCCTCTTTCGCTACTGCTTCGATTTGTGAGCGGGTTGGTGATTGTGGCCATGGAAAGCTGTCGAAGACCGTGTCGCTTGTATAGCGGAAGGTGCCTCCGAGTGTGGAGCAGCGGGCTTTGAACCATTCGAAATGAATCATGCTTTGGATAATGCCGAAGGAATAGTCGTCAGCCATTGGAAAGACGACGACGGTGTTGTCCGGATTAATTCCGTTATCCACGAATTCAAAGATGGGGCGCTTGGTGACTCGGGAGCACGCGATGTATCGCGGGACGGAGCGAACCGCTCGGATGGTGCCTGGTTGATAGTCTCGAAATTGCCACCAACGTTCCGCGACACGGGTCCAGCGGGTTGTTGTCTTGCCGGTCTTGTGCTTTTCTTCCTCGGCGTGAGCTAAAACGTCTGGCATTACGAGAGTTTTGATTCGTTCAAAAGCACGCGGAAACGACATGGCGTGAAAAATGTCATTCTGGCCGAAGTCGATGATCCATCGAGTGGGTCTGCCGTGTTCAACCAAGTCACGGCCGATCATGTAAGGCCTCAAGCAGCCGGAAAGCGTTGGTTCTTCTGCTAGCCACTTGGAGGCCTCATCAGGGGTGATCATGAACCCTTCATGGAAAGGATACTGTCCGACAAAGACCATTCGCGACTTTTTGTTGGCGTCGAGTTTTGCCGCTATGCCGAGATCCGTGGTGGTGGCGAGGTTTGTACGAATCTCCGAAACTTGTTCGATTTTCCAAGGATCACTTACGCGGTCACCTTGCTGGGTGGTTAGGGTCTTCGTTCCCGACTTCTCGCCCTTGATCCAGTTGACGATGGAGACATGCACGGCGGCATCCCCGGACCAGACTTGGGTGGAAACCGCGTCGGTGATGGTTCCGCTGTGATTCACAACATAGTCGAGGCTGGCCTCGCGGGTTTCGTTTTGGCGGACTGTGTTCGTGGCGACGAGTCCGGCACGGCCATTTTCTGGCAGGGCATCATGGGCCAGGCGGAACCAGTGGGTACAAAAGTCCGCCATCTTGGGGGTGTCAGGGAAGCGGTCTTGCACGAGCTTTGCATATTCGTAACCGAGTTCCTGGGCGATGTAGCGGGAGCCGAGATACGGGGGGTTTCCAATGATAGCATCGGCCTTGGGCCATTCGGTGAACAGGGCGTCGGCGCAGAGGATGTTTTTGTCGAGGTTGTCGAGCGGGAG
>CAIYYV010000281.1 GCA_903930425.1 Akkermansiaceae bacterium
CAGGCGGTGGTGACGACCGGCACGGATTTCGGGACGCAGAACGGCCTGTTCATTTCCAAGGAATCCTATCGGGAATTGTTCATGCCCTATCACAAGAAGCTCAACGAGCTCATTCACAGGAAATCCAATTGGAAAATCTTCATTCATTCCTGTGGTGCTGTGGTTCCGTTGATTCCGGATTTCATCGAATCGGGTTTTGATATTTTGAATCCGGTCCAATGTTCGGCATTTGGGATGGACCCGGTTCGGCTCAAGGAGGATTTTGGCAGGGACATCACGTTCTGGGGTGGATGTGTCAACACGCAGCACACCATCTATCAGACGCCTGACGCGGTTTACCGTGAGGTGCGTGAGCGGATCGATCTATTCAACAAGGATGGGGGTTTTGTTTGCAACGCCGTTCACAATATCCAGGGGAATTCCCCGATTGAGAATGTCCTCGCCATGTTCAGGGCCATCAAGGACAGTGGCGCGTCCTGAGGCGGTTTTTCCGATAGATCAGCGAACCACGAACATGACTCAACATTCGAATTCATCCGTCCAGGCCAACTGGAGATACCTCTTGCCGATTTGTCTGGTCGCCACGCTTGGCGGCCTGCTTTTTGGTTTTGATACTGGTGTGATTTCCGGCGCGATTGAGCCGCTCACGCATCGTTTTCAGTTGAGTGATTTCATGAAAGGTTGGTCGTCGGGTTGCGTGCTCATCGGTTGTGCGGCGGGCGTTCTGTTAGTCGGTCCGATCTCTGACCGTTTTGGCCGTCGCGTGGCGATGTTTTTGGCGGCGGCGATGTTTCTTGCCTCGGCGATCGGCACGGCGTTGCCCAATGATATAACGACCTTCATTGTGTTTCGCATCATTGGCGGGCTCGGGATCGGGATCGCGTCGATTTCCACACCGATGTATATCGCGGAGATCACGCCCGCACACATTCGGGGACGCATGGTGGCCGTGAACCAGATTGCCATTGTGGGGGGCATTGCCCTGACCTCATTCCTCAACTATCTCATTGCAAAATCCGGTGATCAGGTCTGGCTGATAGACAGCGGGTGGCGTTGGATGTTTGGCATGGGGATTTTACCGGCGGTGCTGTTTGCGGTGTTGTTGGTTCCGATTCCTGAAAGTCCAAGGTGGTTGATTGAAAAGGCGCGGGAGGACGAGGCGAAGCGGATATTGGAAAAGGTGGCTGGCAGTGAGTTTGCTCTGGTCGAGTTTGCGAGCATCAAGACCTCGCTTTCCCAGGAGCAGGGCACATGGGCAGAATTATTTTCGGGCAAGTTGAGGTTGCCGCTTACGATCGGGGTGTTGCTGGCCATTTTGCAACAGGTGACAGGGATCAATGTGTTCATGTATTTCGGGGCGACGATTTTTAAAACGATGAGTGCCTCGACCGGCGTGGATGCAGGTTTGCTTCAACAATTCATCATCAATGGCGCGGGCGTTTTGTTCACCCTGATTGCGATCGCCACGGTGGACCAATGGGGACGCAAGCCGCTCATGCTGATCGGTGCCTCGGGCATGGGTGTCAGTCTTGTCGCCATGGGTGTCATGGCCCAGACCCTCGCCAATCCGGCGGCGGCCAGCTCATGGATGCTTTTTTTCATCGTCTTTTACATCGCCTGCTTCGGACTTTCCGTCGGGCCGGTCACCTGGGTGATTCTATCAGAAATTTTTCCCACGGCGGTTCGCGGGCGGGCGCTTGGGCTGGCGACCTTTTTTTTATGGACGGCGGATTACGCGGTGACGCAAACCTTTCCGATGATGGATGCGAAGGGATCCTGGTTTGTGGCGCATTTCAACCATGCATTTCCGTTTTATGTGTATGCGGTGTTTTGCGCGGCGCTCGTCGGGGTGGTTTGGCGTCTCGTCCCGGAAACCAAAGGCCGCTCACTCGAGGAAATCGAACGGAGTTGGTCGACCAAGTCCTAGAGGTCTCGTCATCCAGGGCGCGTGATGTCCGATCGGACTTTCCGCTTGTCGGAAGCAGGCCGGGCGAACAGCATCGCACGAGTGAAGGCATTGCCCTTAGGTATTTTTGATTCCGGTGTTGGCGGATTGACGGTCGTGCGCGCCGTGCAGGCATTGCTGCCGTCGGAGGATATTCTGTATCTCGGGGACACGGCCCGGTTGCCCTACGGGTCGAAAAGCCCGGAGACGATTCGCCAATTCGCCGATGAGGACGCGCGGTTTCTGGTTGCTCGCGGCGTCAAAGCCATCGTGGTGGCCTGCAACACGGCGACGGCGCACGCGCTGGCCGGTTTGCGCGAGCATTACCAGTTGCCGATCATCGGGGTGATAGAGGCCGGTGTGGACGCGGCGCTCGCGAACCCGGATGCAGTGAGGATCGGCATCATCGCGACGCGTGGCACGATCCGTTCCCACGCCTATCAGCATGCACTTGCGTTGCGGCGCACGGGCCTGGTCATCCACGGTCAGGCGGCACCCTTGTTAGTTCCTCTGGTTGAGGAAAACTGGATGGATCATCCTGCCACCCTGATGGTGCTTCAAACGTATCTGGAGCCATTGATTGACAAGGGCATTGATACCTTGCTGCTTGCCTGCACGCATTATCCATTGCTCATTCCCGGCTTGCGGGACTTATTGCCGCCGGATGTCCGGCTGGTCGATAGCGCGACAACCTGCGCCGAGCATTTGAAGCGGGAATTGGTCCGGCTCAACCTGTTGGCACCCGCCGGGAACGACGGGAAACTGGAAATCCATTTGACCGACTTGTCAGAGGAGTTTGAGGGTCTCGCCCGGCGTTTTCTCACGAAACCGCCGGGGCGCATCCATCTTGCGTCACTTGGATGTTAGAGGGAGTAGACGGATCATGTGTCGATCCTGGCGGCGAATGCGCCGTCGATTTGATCGCGGAATGGCAGCGACTCGCGGGTGCTGTGGAGCGTGAGGTTCGGGTGATCTTCTAACAATGTATTGATGAGTCCGAGGTTTTCATCGTGCTCGAGCGAGCAGGTGGAATAGACGAGCCGTCCTTCGGGTTTGAGGCAAGGAAGCGCGTTGTGGAGGATCGTTCGCTGGGTGAGGACGAGTTGGGTGATGTCGGGTGCTTGGAGGCGCCAGCGGACATCGACGCGGCGGCGGATCACGCCGGTGTTAGAGCAGGGGACGTCGAGGAGGATCGCGTCGAAGGTGCCGAGCCATTCAGCAGGGGCGGGTTGGGTCCAATCGTGCACGGCGATGGTGGCGTGATCGGCGTGTAGGCGTTCGAGGTTTTGGCGGAGGCGCGGGAGTCGGTTTTCGTTAGAATCGGAGCAGACCAGGTTGGTGGCGGACCCGAGAGCGGCGGCAATCAGAAAAGCCTTTCCGCCCGGCGCGGCACAGGCATCGAGGATGCGTTCCCCCGGTTGTGGATCTAACAAATCAACCGCGTGGCGGGTGGCGGGGTCCTGGATATAGATCGCTCCCGCCGCGAGCAGAGGAACAGGCAGCGGGCCATCGAGTTGGAAAAACCCAGGCGCGTCCGGCACCGGATTTCCAGGGAGTTCCCCGATGGGCGGGGCGAGCGGGTTGACGCGGAAATACGTGACCGCCGGCTGGTTGTTCCATTCCATCAGGGTGCATGCGTCCCGCTTGCCAAAGCGCGTCTTCCAGCGGTTGAAAAGCCAGTCCGGATGCGAATATGCAAGCGTCGGCGGAAGATCCGCAACGTCATCTAACAATTTTTTTCGGGAAGTGACTGCGCGGCGGAGCACGGCATTGAGGAGGCCGCGGACGCTGGCCTTGCCTGCCTCCACGGTTTCATTGACGGCGGCGTGATCGGGGAGTCCGAGGATGAGGAGTTGGCAAAGCCCGACTCGCAGGACGTCGCGGGTTTCGGGGTCGAGTTTACCGTCGCGGAGCTGAGTGATCCAATGGTCGAGCAGGCGGCGGTGGCGCAGGACGCCGAAGAGGATGGCCTGGAGGAGGTTGCGATCCGGCGAGGACAGCAGGCGGCGCTGGGCGTGGCGCTCGACAAGGCTCTCGGCGTAGTCATGGCCTTTCGCCCAGGCGCGCAAGGCGGAGACGGCAGCTTGTCGGACATGGAAATTTTTGGCGGGCATGGGAGTGTGGATGGGTCGTTGTGGACGGGGGTCAGCCCCACAAATTCTGGACGGTGGTTTCGTTGAGGAAATCCTGCTGATAGATCAGGTGTTCTAACAATGGCACACCCGTGAGACTCTCGATCACGTTTTTGTTAGTGACCATCGCGGAGTCCAGTTCGTCGCCCAGTTGATTGAGAATGATTCCGGCACAGGCCAGGCCTTTGGCGCGAATGGCATCCACAGTGAGCAATAGGTGATTGAGTGTGCCTAGGCGGTTGGCGGCCACCAGGATGACCGGCAGCCCGAGGTCCTTGGCAAGATCAGAAACCCGGTAATTTTCTGCCAGCGGCACTTCCCAGCC
>CAIYYV010000282.1 GCA_903930425.1 Akkermansiaceae bacterium
ACCGTGGCGCGGGCATACCTGCCCGCCGCCTTTCTTCCAGCTCCTTTTCTCTATCGGCTAACAGACGCGCCGCGCTCAATTCACGCAGGATGTCGTGGTGCAGCAGTTCCTTTTCGACCGCCCGGCGATTGAACCGGTTATGGGCACCGGTCCACCGCTATGAGTTTGCGTTTGGATTTCGGCGTGATTTCAAGGTGTGTTAGATTTTTGGGTGCGCACCTGGGAGGTCGCCCATGCGGCGTGTTCTGCGATGAGCGGGTGGGGGTCTTGTTCGGCGCGGTGCAAGGCGGGGAGGTCGGCCTCGTTGCCGGTGTTGCCGAGTGCCACGCAGACATTGCGTAAAAAGCGCGGCCGTTTGAGCCGTTTGATGGGTGAGCCTGCGAAGAGGCTGCGGAATCCGGCGTCATCCAGGTCGAGAAAATCTCTCAAGCGGAGTGCGAGGATTTCCGGGCGGGCGTGAAAGGCGAGATCGCGCGACTGGATGGCGAAGCGGTTCCACGGGCAGGCTTCGAGGCAGGCGTCGCAGCCGTAGATCCGATCGCCGATGGCCTTGCGGAATTCTAACGGAATTGGCCCCGGGTGTTCGATGGTGAGGTAGGAGATGCAGCGGCGTGCATCGAGGCGGTGGGGTGCGGTGAGGGCGTGCGTCGGGCAGGAGTGGATGCAGCGGGTGCATTTGCCGCAGTGCCCGACCGACGGATCATCCGGCACGAGTTCCAGCGTGGTGAGGATTTCCGAGAGAAAAAACCAAGTGCCAAGTCGGCGGTGGATTTGCATGGTGGATTTTCCATTCCATCCGAGGCCCGCGCTGGTGGCGGCATCGCGTTCCAGCACCGGGCCGGTATCGACATAGGATTTTTGGTGGCCGCCGAGGGATTGCAATTGGACGTCGAATGAGCGGAGTCGGCGTTCGATGAGTGGGTGATAATCGTCGTTCCAGGCATAACGGGCGATGCGGAAGCCGCCGGGCGCGGTGTCCGACAGCGGCCACGGCCCTGGAAAATAATGGGTGGCGAGGCAGATGACGGAGCGGCATTCGGGCAGCACGTTTTTCGGGTCGCAGCGGCGTTCGGGGGTGCGTTCCAGCCAGGTCATTTCGCCGTGGTTTCCGTCGCGGATCCAACAGAGGAAGTCGTTAGAGTGGCGGGCCGCATGGGCGCGGGTGATTTTGCAATCGTCAAATCCCAGCTCTGCGGCCCATGATTTGATCTGTGCTGCAAGCCGGTTCATGCGCGGTTGTTGAAAAAGTAGCGCGAGCATTCCAGGATGCCAGACGCCAGTTCGGCGCTGCAAAGTCCGGAGGTGTCCAGCTTGAGGTGCGCGGCTTCCTGATAGAACGGCTCGCGCTCCTGCATCAGCGCGTGGATTCGAGCGGCCGGATCCTCCGTGTCTAACAGCGGGCGATTGCGGGTTTTGCGGGTCCGCGCCAGAATCACGTGAGCGGGAGCATGCAGCCAAACCACATACCCGAGGAGTTTCAACAGCGGGCGGTTTTCCGGGCGAGTGACGATGCCGCCGCCGGTGGAGATGATTCGGCGCGGTGCGGTGGGGTCGTTCAGTTCCTTGAGGAGGGCGGTTTCCCTATCGCGGAACGCGGATTCTCCGTCCTCCGCGAAAATCGCGGTGATGGGTTTGCCCGATCGTTGTTCGATGGCGTGGTCCATGTCCACGAGCGGGTATCCGAGTCGTTGGTGAAGTTCGCGGCCGACGGTGGATTTCCCGGAGCCCATGAACCCGATGAGCACAATGTTTTGCGGCTGGGCGATCGACGGGTTCATGTGAGGAGCCTAGACCGGCGAGCGCGCCGAAGGAATCGGAAAAATAGGAGATCGCATCCCGGGGTGACTTCTGGCAAACCCCTCGGCGTGTGCGAGACCCGAATGATACAAGTGGTGGATGAGGCGAAGCAGGAGGCTGTGCGTGAGGCCTGTGCCTTGTTGCGTGCGGGTGAAATCGTCGCCCTGCCCACGGAGACCGTTTATGGTCTTGCCGCCGATGCCTTGAACCCGGATGCCGTTGCCAAAATCTTTGCCGCCAAAGAGCGCCCGTCGTTCGATCCACTCATCGTCCACATTCGGTCGCTCGGCGATTTGCAACAGGTCGCCCTTGTGCCCGAAGCCATCGCGGAAACGGTGAGCCAGTTGGCGGCCGCGTTCTGGCCGGGCCCTCTCACATTGATTTTGCCCAAGCACCCGGACATCCCCGATCTCGTGACGAGTGGTTTGCCCACCGTGGCGGTGCGCCAGAGCGCGCATCCGGTGTTTCGTGCGGTGCAAAAAGCGTTCGGCCGCCCGATCGCCGCTCCGAGTGCCAACCGTTTTGGCCGCATTTCCCCGACATCGGCCACTGCGGTGCTGAAAGAACTCGGCGGGCGCATCCCACTCGTCATCGATGCCGGTGCCTGCGGCGAAGGACTCGAAAGCACCATCCTTTCCATCGAACCCCGCCCTCACAAAAAACCGATATTCCGGATCCATCGCGCCGGACCGATCACCAAGGAGCAACTTCAGGAATTCGGCAAGGTCGAGAAAATGAAAGAGGCTCCGGAAAATCAGCCGTGCGCGCCCGGCCAACTCCCGAGTCATTACGCGCCGATGACCCCGCTTATTTTGTTAGAAAACCCGGCGGATTTCCACCCCGAGCCCGGAAAAAAATACGGCCTGCTCAGTTATCGCGGAGACGACGACGGCCCGTATGTGGCCCTGCACGACTGGGAGCAGGTTGAGGCCTTGAGTCCCGGCAGTGGCAAGCTCGCCGAAGCCGCCACCCGCTTGTTTTTTGTCATGCGGTTGTTAGACGAGGCCGGGTTGGACGCCATCATCGCCGAACCGCTCAGCGAGACCGGCCTCGGCGTGGCCATCATGGACCGCCTGCGCCGCGCCTCGGCCCGCCCGTGAAATAAAGAGGAAAATACTCGTGGGGTCCGCCAAGCAGATTGCGCATGATCCAGAAACCCCTTTGATTGACGGCCCCTTTGATTGACGATTGATGAATGTTGATTTTGGATTTTTGATTTGGATAAATCCCGATATGACACCTCAATTACTTGAAGAGAGATTGATTGATTTTGCGGTCACTATTGTTGGCGTGATCGAGGCTCTG
>CAIYYV010000283.1 GCA_903930425.1 Akkermansiaceae bacterium
CACCGGTCGCGTCAATCAAATCCGCCGCCAGATCGAAGACACCACCAGCGATTACGACCGCGAGAAGCTCCAAGAGCGCCTTGCCAAGCTCGCCGGCGGCGTCGCCGTCATCAATGTCGGTGCTGCGACCGAAACCGAGATGAAGGAAAAGAAAGCCCGCGTCGAAGACGCCCTCCACGCGACCCGTGCGGCCGTCGAAGAAGGCATCGTCGCCGGCGGTGGCACTGCCCTCATCCGCGCCCAAGCATCGATCGGCAATCTCGGCCTTACCGGTGACGAGAAAACGGGTGCTGCCATCGTCGAACGCGCCGTCGAAGCCCCGCTTCGCCAGCTCGTTGCCAATGCCGGCCGCGAGGCGGCGCTGATCGTCGAACGGGTCAAAAAAGGCAAGGGCGGCGAAGGCTACAATGTTGCCACTGACAAATTCGAAGACCTCATTGCTTCGGGCGTGGTGGATCCGACGAAGGTCACCCGGACTGCGTTGCAAAATGCGGCTTCGATCTCGGGCCTTCTCCTCACCACCGAGTGCATCATCACCGATCTTCCTTCCAAGGATGCCCCGCCTGCTGGCGGTGGCGGTCATGACCACGGCATGGGCGGCATGGGCGGCATGATGTAAATCAACCACGGGCTCCCGGAATCCGGGCTCCCTCAAAGCATAACAGAAAGCCGGATAGGGAAACCTGTCCGGCTTTTTTGACGCACCCGACTGGGCCAGCCGTTCATGGCCCTGACAAAATGTCGGTTTTTCCGGGTTAATGATTGCAGGCTGTGCGGATTTTCAGGATCATTTCATGATTCATGATCGAAACGGATCTCAGTCCCATCCATTCGTTGCCATCCGGGCTTTGCGAGGACCCGAGTCAGGTGGCGTCCACCTTGCTCGGGCGCATGGCCCAGGATGATCCCGCAGCCCTAACGGAATTGCACGCCCTCTGGTGTCCAGTTTTGTTAGGGATTGCGTTCCGGATGCTTGGGGATTTCAGGGAAGCCGAGGAGGCCATTCTGGAAATGTGGGTCCGCATCTGGCACGGTGCGGCAGAATACAACCCGCATCAGTCGCCCCCGTTTGTGTGGGCTTTCGCAATCCTCCGCGGGGTTTGCATCGAGCGTCTCCGCTCGCGCCACCGCGCTTCCAAAAAAGACGCCTCATCCGCCGTGCAGATTGCGCAAATGACGGCCCCTGAAAAACCCGACAATTCGCGAGTGATGCCGATGGATGATTTCCGTCGGGTGAGGGCCGCGTTGAATGCTCTCACTTCGGATGAACGGTGCTGCTTGGAACTCGCGGTTTTCTTGAAATACACCCACTCCGAAATTTTAAAACACCCGGAAACCCCCATGGGAACCGTGAAAAATCATTTGCGCCAGGCTTTGAAAAAAATGCGCAACCACCTGTCACGTTATGAACTCTGACCTTTACGACAGCGCTGCATGGCGGACCTTTGACATGCTCGATGCCGATGAGTCCTCGATCTTTGACGAGGCCATGCGCCATGACCCGGTCTTGCAAAGTGCTTACTTCGAGATGGACCGCCTTTCTGCCGCCATCGCGGCCGCTCTCACCACTCCCATCGAACCCCAAACCAGACAACTCGAACGCTTGCAATCGCGCCTCGGTCTGCACGCCTCGAAACGCGCCCACATCGCGATGGCGGTCTCGGGTTGGGCCGCCGCCTTGGTGCTGGGTGTCCTGCTCGTCCTCCACCTCACGGGTCTAATCGATTCTTGGGGCACCCCTGCCCCGGTCACGGTTTCCCCCTCGCCTCATCCTCCCACGGTGGCACCCCTCGCCGGTCTGAATCATCCCGATCGCGATGCCGATACAAACCCTGTGGATCCACGTGCGGAGGAGCCTTTGCCGGTCGGTGGCGTTGCGATCAAAGAACCCGAAGTCAAGGCCGCCACCAAGGTGGAAACGAAACGCCTCAATCAAGAGATCGAAGTGCTGCGCGCGCATCTCACGAAAGTCCAACATCGCGACCGCGTCCTCTTTGAAGTGGTTCCCGGCATGGCCTTGCCCATCGTGATGACCTTGAATCCCCCCGGCGTCGCCCTTGAAGACCCCGCCACCCTCGCCAAAAATGAAGAACATTCCTCGATCACCACCCTGCTCGGAGATGCCTTGACCTCATTGACAGGGGCACCCCGCGCCTCCGCATCGAATCCATCCACCGCCCAGCCTGCCGATCCCGATTCGTTTTCCAAGCGTCCCTCTGCCATCCCCATTTACGATGCGGCGCGCGATTTGGGTACCATGGTCGTCAGCAATTTACCGCCCGCCGCCGATGGCGAAGCATACAATCTCTGGGTGACCACGGAAATTGACGGCGTCCCCATCTATGTCGGCAGCCTTCCGGAAAACTGCGCCTTGGGAGTGGATTCGTTCGATTTCAGCCTCGGCTCCACCTTGGTGCTCCCTTGCGGTTTTGTCCTCACTAGAGACCCGGAAGATGCCCCTGCCACCCCCACAGAAATGAACACCATTTTGTTAGGCCCGCCCGTGCCGGCCCCGTGACCGCCGCCCGGTTCCCGACGTCCATCATCCATTTCCGGGATTGTCAGAAGCAATCCACGGTGACTATCCTCCGGAACCTTCCAATCGTATGTGGCCGTTTTTTAAACAACACTGGCGCGATGGCATTGAAATCCTCTTCCTTGCCACCTGCATCTATCAGACTTACCGCGCCTTCAGGGCCACTCGCGGCGCTCAAATCCTCGTCGGCCTCGGCACCC
>CAIYYV010000284.1 GCA_903930425.1 Akkermansiaceae bacterium
TGTCCTTCCCCTGCGCCGTTGCGCGCAACGAAACACTGGAAAGGGTGAGCAAGCCCACTGCGACCAGTGTCAGCAGGATCAACAACAGGAGCGTTACCACCAAGGCGAATCCCCTGACCTTGGAACATTCACGTGGAGTTTCCATGTGAACATCAGGAAACTCTGTTAGATTGACGTTATCTAATAACTGCATGACTTTGAATGGAGCAGGACCAAGGGCATACAACTTCGATGAGGCCTGCGTACAACACACCACTCTGGTCTCTGTCCTCAGTGGCTTTCCACCTTCAGGCGGAAGAACGTCGGCGTGCGGTCGACTCCATCGAAGTTAAGCGTTGCCGGGAACGGAACGCCCATCGCGTCAATCGTTCCATTACCGGTGCACATCGATTGCGGCGGATTGGTGAGATCGTCATTGGCCACCCAGATATCCAGACCGGCGCTGAACTCGACCGTGTAGGTCAACCCGGCGGCTACATAATCCAGGCGTCGGCCAAACACCGCGTAATAATTGCCATCCACCTTGCCAGTCACGGGTTGTCCAGCCGCAGTAATGCCTCCTTCGGTTGTGTAAGCGATCGAGCTGCTAGAAGACACGGTGGGATCGGTGCCAAAGGCATATTCCTCGAGATTGGTGTGTTGATCTCCATCCGGGTCGCCGCCGAGGGCCTTGTCGCTCAAGGTGCCATTGGCGAAGGTGTCATTTTTCCATGCATCGTAGTAGAGACTGACCGTTAGAGACACGGTGCCCTCGGCCATGGTGATCGCCGCAACGGCTCCGTCCACCAGCGAGCCACTGTCGATGACTGGAGTGGCCGCGAACGTGCCGGTGCTGCCGGTGGGATTGTAGGTGGCCAAGGGATAGGTTCCTGACCCGAGACCGGTTGGAAGGACCAGGTGGACGACGTTGTCGCTCAGGGTCAACGTGCCGGTGACAGTGAGTGGCGTCACTTGCGAGAAGAGGGCCAGCGCCCCGCTGGAATACGTGACATTGCCCCCGAGGGTGCCGGTGCCTCCGAGGGTGGCGGTCGAATCCACGGTGACTGCGGTGTTGCCGAGGCTGCCGTTCACGATGAGCACTCCGCCAATGACGGTGGTCGTGCCGGTATAGGTATTCGCCGTGGCGAGCGTGAGAGTGCCCGTGCCATTCTTGGTCAACGTAGCCGCGCCTGTGATGGATCCTAAACCGGAAAGGATATATTCATTGGCATGGTTGAACGTGACGCTGATAGGCAAGAGCGCTTCTGATAGGGTGACAGTGGAGGCGGTGGCCGGGTCATTGAACACCACGGCATCGCCGTTGTAGAACATGAAGTCGCCTTCCAAGAAATTCATGTCGGCAGCCACCGCCCAAGTGCCACTGGTGGTGTTCCATGTGCGGGTGCCGGTTTCGACCGACACGGTCACTTTATGATTAACCTCGTCGTCATTGAGGGTGGCGCGAAATGTCAATGGGGCAATGAGATTGCCAAAATTCGCGACCCCACCAGCCCCATATTTGACCACGTCATAGGTGCCCGTTACAGGGGTGCCATCAAACACCAAACTTGTTGGCCCGGCAAAGTTCACCCCATTGCTCGTGAGGGAAACGATCGTGCTTGTGCCGTCGAGCGCCAGGGCGGAGCCCTCGTTCAGCGTCAGCAATTCGGCCATACTGCCGGTGCCGCCGAGGGTCGCCCCGGCACCCACCGTCACTGACGAGGCGTGCGTGTTATTCACATTGAGACGGCCGCCGCTGACGGTTGTCACGCCAGTATAGGTGTTCGCGCCATTGAGTGTTAACGTGCCGGTGTTCGACTTTGTGAGAATGCCACCCTCTCCGGAAATCCCGTTGGTGAGCGTTTGCGCGGCGGTGCTGTTGAAGGCAAGCGTGCCGATGTTCGATACGAGGGTGGTGGTGGCCAGCACGCCGGCACCGCCAATTTCCAAGGTGCCGTTGTTGATGGTGGTGTCGCCGCTGTAGGTGTTCGCTCCGGTGAGCGTCCAAGTGCCGGTGCCAGATTTGGTCAGCGCGCCGGTGCCGGAAAACACCATGTCGAGTTGGCCGAGGCCGGAACCTGTCAGGGTGAGCGCGCCGTTGGCGGTGTTGTCGATGGCACCGCCGGTGTGCAGCCAGAGGTTGTTGCCGCCGTTGGCATCCAGCGTGGCACCGCCGCTCCCGATCGTGAAGCCGCGCCCGTCGCCGGTAGCGGCCGTATTATTCATCTGGATCGTGCCGCCGTTGATGACAATAGCGTCGGCGTCGTAGCGAAGGTAACCGAGGTTTTCGTAAAGCCCATAATTCCAGTTCTGCAACTCCAGCACGCCGCCGCCCGAGAGGGTGATGGCTCCGGAA
>CAIYYV010000285.1 GCA_903930425.1 Akkermansiaceae bacterium
CGGCCGTCACACCCGAAATCAAACGACAAAATCGGATGCGCCATGTATCGGGATCCCCAGTAGCAAATGAAAAGATCCATGCCCCGAAGATTCCGCAAATCCAGTAACCGCCGCTCATAGTGCGGCGTGAAATCCTCCTCCGTCCGGTAATCCAAATGACGCACGTTGTGCAGCGTCACCTCCTCGCCCACCTGGGTTGCATACGGAAGCAATGCAAGCTCCGGCACCCAATCCCGATACTGCCGCGGTTGAAGCGTGAACCACCACAGCATCACCCCCACAATCGCCATCGCGATTCCCGGCTTCGCCCACCAGTGGGAACGCATGAACCCACCGACAAGAATGACAGTAATCCCAAACCCGACCGCCACCCAAGCCCGTTGGGAATCTAGCGGAAAATCAAACCAAAGCGCCCCGAATGCCCACAACGATCCCGCGAATAATCCAAGCCACATGAGCACCTGACAAAGAAACGCCACCATCCTGAACAAACACCGCTTGGCTTTTCCCAACGGAAATCCGGTCATTCGCGGCGGGTTCATTGCTCCAATCGAATGGCGGTGGACCGGCCGTGCGCATCAAGCCCCTCAAGCCGCGCAAATTCCTCAACCACCGCCAATGACGCCCTAACGGATTTTTTATCGAGACGCACAATGCTGGTGCGGCGCTGGAATTGATCGGCACGCAGTCCGGAAAACGACCGCCCCGCACCTCCGGTCGGCAGCGTGTGGCTCGGCCCCGCGAGAAAATCCCCGACGGCAACCGGGGAATCCGCACCCAGATAGATCGCGCCAGCCGTGCGGATCCGCGGCAACCAGCGTTTTTCCTCGGCGGTGATGAGCGAAACGTGCTCGGGGCAAAAGGCATTGGCGATCACGACGGCTTCCTCAAATGATTTCACATGCAGCAAAAATGTTCCGGTTTTTAATACTGCGCGGATGATTTTCCCGCGTGCAAGCGCAGGAAGTTGTTGGTCAATGGACTTGACGACCCTGCCTAACAGCGCCTTCGAATCCGTGACCAAGCCCACCACGCTGTCACCACCGTGCTCGGCCTGCGCCAGCATGTCCGCTGCTATGAAATCCGGATTCCCCGATTTGTCCGATAAAATGAGAATCTCGCTCGGGCCGGGAAGAAGATCGATGGATACCGCCCCCACAAGTTGCCGCTTCGCCTCGACGACAAACCGGTTTCCAGGCCCGAAGATGCGGTCGACCGGGCGAATCGATTGCGTGCCGAGAGCGAGCGCGGCAATCGCTTGGGCACCGCCCACTTTGATCACTTCCGTGACGCCGGCGGCTAACAGGGCATAAAGCAGGGCGGGGTTCACCGTGCCATCGGCCCCGCATGGGGTGGCGGCAATGATTTCCGGAACACGCGCGGCTTGCGCAAAACCGGCGGTCATCAACGCGGTCGAAACCAAGGGGGCCTTGCCGCCCGGCACATACACTCCCACCCGGTCAAATGGCGTGAACCGCTCCCCAACCATCGCCCCTTCGGCATTTTTCCCGCACCAATTTTGACGCAACCCGCGTTTCGCAAACGCATGAATGTTTTTTAAACTGCAGGCCACCGCCTTGCGGGTCGCCAGACTCACGGATTTTCTCGCGGCGACGAACTCCTCCTCACTCACAAAAAGCGCCTTCGGACTGAGTTCTGCACCATCGAAGCGTTTGGTGAAAGTGACCAAGGCCTCATCTCCCTTGGCACCAACCTGGGCAATGATTTCTGCAACCAGATCACGCACTCCCACCTCGGGTAGGGCTCGACGTTTTAACCGGCTCACAAAAGCCGTATATCCGGGATCGACGTGACTGAGAATTTTCATGGTTTGCTGCGTGCTGAACCAGAATGATCACCGGACGTTCATTCGCCAAGCAGGATCCGTCGACACGACCGAAATTTCCTCGATTAAAGGAGACTCCTTTTATCAGGAATTGACTTGCGCGAGGTGGGGGTCGGTGTTGCTTGCGATTCTGGGCGCATGGAGAGGCGCATGGAGGGGTGCCTGGGCGCGGATGGGGTGACAAATCCGGTTGTCAGCGGGGGATCGCAGAGTTAAGAGTGGCACATCGCCGAGTTGCACCGATTCCAGTTTGCCTGCGGGCCTTTCCCTAAGACGTTTCGTGCGTTTGCGGTGGCTTGGCTTGTCTGTGCCGCGTTCGTGCCCAAGCTTGAGGCGGCCACAGTCTCCGGTTGGGACATCGCGAAAATCGACGGACATGATTACGTTTCACTGGAGAGCTTGAAGCGATTCTACCATTTCACGAAGCTCACTCGTTCCGGGAATTCCGTGATGCTTGAAAATGCGAAGGTTGAGATGAATCTCAAGCTGGGCGGCAACGAATGTCTGATGAATGGCGTCAAATTTGTATTCACCTATCCGGTTTCGACGGTGGGAGAGAAGATCTACGTTTCAAGGATGGATCTCGCGAAATTGATCGACCCTGTTTTGAGGCCGAATTTCATCAAAAATGCGGGGGATTTTCGCACGGTAATTCTCGATGCGGGGCACGGTGGAAAGGACCCGGGTGCCACCAATCCGCTGGGCACGGAGGCGAATTACAACTTCAAGGTCGCCAACCGCGTGAAAGCGCAACTTGCGGCGCAAGGGTTTAAAGTGGTCATGACCCGTGACCGGGATCGATATCTTTCACTGCAAGAGCGGGTCAATTTTGCCAATGCCATCCAGGAGAATGCGATTTTTGTGTGCATTCACTTCAATTCGGGTGGGCCTGCGGCGCGTGGCATTGAGACATTCACGCTTTCGCCGCCAGGGGTTTCGCACTACGGCCGTGATGCCATTGCGGCAGATAATCAGACCCGGACCGGCAACGAGCACGATTCTGCAAACATCGCGCTCGCCACTTCGGTGCATGGCTCGGTGCTGCGCCGTCTCCAAAACAACACGTTCGACCGCGGCATCAAGCATGCGCGCTTCAGCGTGCTGTCTGGGGTGCGTCATCCCGCGATTCTGTTAGAAGGGGGATTCATGAGTCATTCCTACGAGGCCCGCTTGATTGAAAACGCGAAATATCAGGACGCGCTTGCCAAAGGGATTGTCGAGGCGATTGCCAAATACCGTTTCGCGGTGGGAGCAAAGCGGCCCGCCGATATTTCTAACTGATGGATCGGAGGATTTTCCTTCGTGTGGATTTTGCGGATTTCAGAGTCATGAGGAAGGCGTCAAGGGAGGCGGAGTTAAGGCATTGCATTCATGGCTGAGGCAGGGGTTCCATCAGGGCTTCGGTGACGCGCAGGGCGTCGATGTTGGGGAGGACTTCATGCACCCGGTGCAGCATGACGCCTTGGGCGCGGGCCCGTGCGGTGATGGCAATTGTCGGCGCATTGCGGCGTGAGAGGTCATTGGATCCGACGAGTTGGGAGAGGAATGATTTGCGTGAAACGCCGAGCAACAAGGGAAGGCCCGGCGGGCTGATCTGGTCCAGCGCACGCAAAAGGGAGAGGTTGTGTTCGAGCGATTTTCCAAATCCGATGCCAGGGTCGAAGCACAGTGCGGCGGGATGCATGCCAGCCATGACGAGTGACTCCATTCGTTCGGTGAAAAAGGAGCGGACTTCGGCCACGACATCCTGATAGTGAGGCGCGGTTTGCATGGTTTGCGGATCGCCTTGTCGGTGCATCAGCACCACAGCACAGGCATATGCGATGCAAATGCCTGGCATTTCAGGATCGGCGCGCAAGCCGCTCACGTCGTTCACGATGTCCGCTCCTGCGGCGAGTGCGGCGGCGGCGACAGCGGCTTTCGAAGTGTCGATGGAGATGAGGCCGTCCCATTCATCGCGCAAGGCGGCGATGACCGGGAGGGTTCGGGCGATTTCATCGGTGGCGGAAACGGGATGCCCGCCGGGTCGGGTGGATTCGCCGCCGATATCAATCAGCAAGGCGCCCTCGGCTATCATCTGACGCGCATGCATGAGCGCGGCGGTTGGGTCGGCATGGCGGCCGCCGTCTGAAAAGGAATCGGGGGTGACATTGAGGATGCCCATTACCTGTGCTTGCCGGGTCAAGTCGAGCGTGCCGCGTCGGGTTTTCCAAATCATACGGATAATTGGCGGCTTGCAGCGACCGCCGGGCAGGTTTACTTTGACCGCCATGAACCGGCTGGCAACGTTGAAAATTTGGGGGGTGGTGTTAGGGCTGTGTTTTTCGGTGGGAGTGGAGGCGAAGGGGTCCGGGAAGGATTTAGAAGCAGTGGAGGGCCCGAATGTGCGGGTGATGCGCCATGAGGACGGGTCGAGGACCATGTTCACCCGGACTCCGGATCAGCGTACGTTGACCAAAAAGAAGTTTTCGGCCAATGGGGTGTTGACGATGCTAACAGTTTATCGGATGGACGCCAATGGCAACCCGATTGGTTGCAATATTTCAGACGGCCAGAACCAGTTGCTTTATAAAGTCAGTTATGGCTACCGCAAGTCGGACGGGCAACTCGTTGAGGAGCGGATGTTTGACGCTCGTGTCACGCGTCGTGATAAAAACAGCGGCAAGGAAATGCCGGTGCAGCGGATTTGTTATCTTTACGACGCCCAAGGCCGTCGCAGCGCGCCGATCGTTTACAACATCCTCCCGGGCAGGACGATGGAGCAGGTTTTCGGCGTGAAATCCACGGCTCTTGAAGTCAATCCGTTTCAGAATGGTCCGGCGGAGGGTCCGGTCAAGCCCAAGGCCCGTTCGGCGGGGCAGGGGCATTGATAGGCACGTTTTTTTCGTCATGATAGCCAAACGTGTCATCTTTGAAGGTCGCGTTCAGGGCGTTGGCTTTCGTTACATGGTCAAGGATTTGGCGCGCAGCTTTGACGTGTGTGGTTCGGTGAAAAACCTGGCCGATGGGAATGTGGAACTTCAGGTCATGGGCGAGGCGGGTGAGGTTGACGCATTTATCCACGAAATCACCGACGAATCTCCCGTGGCTGGAAATATCAAACGGCATGCA
>CAIYYV010000286.1 GCA_903930425.1 Akkermansiaceae bacterium
GACGATCCAAGCTTCCGCCAGATCCAGGCGCTCTATCCGCGGCTGATGCAAGCGGAGACCTTTGTCGGCCGCCTCGAAGACGCCTCGGAAATCTGCGTGGCGGCCGATGGGTCGGTCGCCATGGATGTCGGTTTTTTCGCCGGTGACGAAACGGTGCCGATCTGGGCCTATTCGCCATTTCTGCGGTTCCGCCTCAACAGTCATTGGGACAACCTGACCAATGAAGAGATGGAGACCTCCGTATCGCGCGGCTTGCTGAACGGATGGCTGCCCGCCACCGAGTTCGTTTACCGACAAAAAGACACCCAGTCCGGCTGGGAAGAATTGGTGTTCGCCGGGCTTCACGATGGCAAGCCGGGCCTGTTCATCCGGTTTCGCATCGCCAACCTGGCAGATGCGCCCAAGACCGTTGATTTCGCCCTTGAAGGTCCGGCCTGGGGCGGTTCGCTGGAGTTCAGCGATGCCGCGATCACCGTCGTCGCCCCGCTGCGCAGCGATGGCTTTTGGGACGATCCGAAGATCAATGCCGCCCATCAGGCCAAACTGAAATCCTTGGGCCAGTTCATGCGGATCCCGCTTTCGGCCAGCCGGCCTCATGCGGTCAAGGATGGGCGCGCGGTGTGGTCGTTCGCCCTCGCCGCGAAACAAACGGAAGATCTGTATCTGTTCCTTCCCGGCGGCACGGCCGCAGGGCCCTCCGCCGTGACCATCCCGCCACCGGAGCTGGCTGCGGCCTTTTTCTCGGCGCTCAAGGGCGAGTTCGATACCTGGTCCGGATTTCTTGCCAAGGGAACCCAGATCACCCTTCCCGAGCCGGGGCTCGAGGATGTTTTCACGGCCACTTTTGTCCAGAGCATGGTGGCGGCGGACGGCGATGAACCGCGCGGCGGCTTTATGCACTACGAAGCGTCCTTCCCGTTTTGCACGATGCACCAGGTCCGGCTCATGCTCGATACCGGGCATGCGGATTATGCTCGGCGCTATCTGGCAGACTTCCTGAAACGCCGCATCCACGAAAACGGCCGATTCATTTTTGATGCCTACCAGTCGAACTATCAGGTTTCAGATGTCGGCGATTTCCTCATGGTGCTGTCGCGCTATTACTGGCAGACGGGCGATGCCTCACTGATGACCGAGTACAAGAAGCAGATCGGCTTCGTCATCGCCAAGATGAAGACAGAGCGTGAAGAGAGCATGAAGAAATTCCCGGTCGAGGACCCGCGGCACGGTATGATCGCCGGCTCAGTTGAAAACGATGTTCCGGATCCCGATTACCTGTTCACCAACAATGCCCCGATCTGGGCCGGTATGCGCGACTATGCCCAAGTGCTCAGCGATATGGCGGGGAAGAACCGGAATGCCGTCCTGGTCCAGGATGCCAAAGAACTGACCGAGTATTGCGCCACATTCCACCGGCAACTGCGCAATGCCTTCGAAAAATTCGCGCTGGTTCGCGATTCCGGAGGGAAACCCTATTTCTTCCATATCACGCCGAACGTCAATGGGAGCGCCGAGAAATACCTGACCAACAGCTGGTTCAACTGCTATCGCCGGTTCCAGTGCCAGCCGCGCACCCTGGCAACCGATTTCCTCACCGATGACGAGATCCGCGGGTTCTACAAATACCAGGCGGAGAATGATTCGACCATCCTCGGGGTGCGCCGCTGGCAGCAGGACACCATCGATGACTTTGTCTCGTTCGACTGCGATTTTCAGCGGGCCCGGCTCGGCATGAGCCGCGAGTATCTGATGAAATTCTTTGCCTACATCCAGATGCTGGCCGGCAATGGCACCTGGACCGCCTTCGAGGAAGTCGATGTCTGGCCGCAGGCCGGCAATCGCGGCCGTACCTGTTATCGCGGTACCCACGGCATCAGCTATCTGAACGAATACGACGGCCAGCATGCCACTATCGCCATCGCCCGGATGGCCAGGGATCTCTATTCGATTAGCGAACCCACAGGCGGTTCCGTCCTGCTGGCTGGCGCAATCTCGAAAAACTGGCTGGCGACCGGCAACCCCGTTGTCGCCAAGAAACTGGGAACCCGTTACGGTCTCATCGATCTGGCGCTGCGCTACGATGCCAAGACTCGTATGATCCTCGTGGAAATCACGGTCGAACCAGGCAAGACGGTTCCGGAAATCCGGGTCAGGCTGCGGGATCCGCAGGGCGGCAGGCCAGCCACAGTGGCCGCCGGAAATGCCGTCGAGTTGCGCGCCGATAAAGAAGAAGCAATTCTCAAGAATGTTACCGGAACGGTGAAATTCGCCGTGCGGTTTACCGGAAAAAAATAGAATCTATCAGGCACCACGAGAGATCACCATGACCGAATGGCTAAAACCGATGCGCCCGGTCACCCAAAATTAGATTTTCCCCACTTGTCATTTACTAAACCAAAGCAATCCCACCATCCCATGCGTGGAACCCTCATGCTCGCAGCCCTGCTGGTTTCCTTGTTAGGAATGCCAACCGGACTTCTCGCGGCCCTGCCTCCAGCCATCAGGCAAGTCACCGAAAATGCCAATTCCCCGGTGCTTTCCGCCAGAGAATTGATCGCCCGGATCCTGCCGACCCGCACCGGGGAGTTCACCTGTGAGGTGATCCCGCAGGAAAATGGCCAGGACGTCTTCGAAATCGAGGGCAAGGATGGCAGGATCATCCTGCGTGGCAACCACGGTGTGGCACTGGCATCCGCTTTCAATTGGTATCTCAAGCACGTCGCCAACTGCCAGGTCTCGTCGCGCGGCGACCAACTCGCATTGCCCAAATCGCTGCCGGTTCCGCCTGCCAAAATCTGCAAGGTTTCGCCCTATCAGGTCGTCAACCACCTGAACTACTGCGCCGCCTGCTACAGCGGCGCCTTCTGGAGTTGGGAACGCTGGCAACGTGAAATCGATTTCATGGCCATGTGCGGCGCGAAAAATCCGCTGATGATCGTGGGTAACGAAAAAGTCTGGCAGAACGTGCTCAAACAACTCGGCTATTCCGACGCTGACATCGCCGCCTATATCCCCAGTTGCGCCTTCACCTCATGGTGGCTGTTAGGCAATATGGAAGGCGAAGGTGGGCCGGTGCCACAACGCCTGATCGATGCGGAGTCAGAACTCGCCAAAAAGATCCTGGCCAGGATGCGCTCGCTCGGCATGGAGCCGGTGGTGCAGGGGTTCTGCGGCGTGGTGCCCACCACCCTGCCAAAATACCTGCCGGATGCCAAGGTGGTGGAACAAGGCGGCTGGGCCGGCGGCTACCGCCGCCCACTGGTCCTCAGTCCGTTAGATCCGCAATTCTCCAGGATCGCCAAGTTGTGGTATACCGAGCACCACAAGCTCTATGGCAAGGCGAAGTATTATGGTGGCGACCTATTCCACGAAGGCGGCCAATCCGCCGGGCTCGATCTGGCAGAATGCGCCAAAGCCGTGCAACGCGGGATGTGTGAGGGCAACCCTGACGCCGTCTGGGTGCTTCAGGGATGGAGCGGCAATCCGCCCCGCCAACTGGTGGAGGGTGCCGATCCGCAACACCTGCTGGTGCAATATATCCAAAGCTATCCATCGCAGGTGCCGATTGTCGATTACGCCGGCCGGCCATGGACATTCTGCCCGATCAACACCTTCGGCAGCCATGAAACATTGGGCGGATCACTCCAGATGCTCTCCAAGCTGCCTTCAGAATTGCTGGATAAGCCGAATAACCACAACGTCGGCATCGGCCTGTTAGACGAGGGCCTCGATTCCAATCCCGCCGTCTATGATCTCACCAGCGACATGATCTGGGAACGCAAGAATGTCGATTTGCAGGCGTGGGCCCGCGAGTACGCCATCCGCCGCTATGGCGCCGAGGACCCCGCGGCCGTCAAGTTCTGGCAGATTATGGCCACGGATTTGTTAGGCCATGCCGCTGAAAACCTCCTCTGCGCGAAGCCATGCTTCAACCAAAGCGCCACCTCGACCTGGGGCAATTGCACACTCACCCACGATCTGGG
The DNA here is from genome assembly GCA_903930425.1 of Akkermansiaceae bacterium. Taxonomy (GTDB): domain Bacteria; phylum Verrucomicrobiota; class Verrucomicrobiia; order Verrucomicrobiales; family Akkermansiaceae; genus Luteolibacter. The sequence goes on from CAIYYV010000286.1 coordinate 3,984, forward strand.
CAAGATGCTCGAGGCCGGTCGCTTGCTGCTCTCATGCAGTGATAAGTTCAAGAACCAGGCGACCTACCGCAGCGACTGCGTCGAGGTGATGCGGCAGTTGTTCAACGACCACGGCGTGCAACTCTACAACCAGTTCTCCGAGGCGTATTCCCGCAAGGATGCCGCCAGGTTTTCCACCCTTTCCAAGGAATTCCTCAACCTCATGGCGGACAACGACAAGATCTTTTCCGCCGGTGAGTTCACTTTGTTAGGCAAATGGCTCGCGGCGGCCCGTGCCAAGGGATCTAACAAGGATGAGAGTGACTTCCTCGAGCGCAGCGCCCGCCAGCAAATCACCCTGTGGACGCCCGTGGTGACCGACTTGAACGACTATGCCTACAAACAATGGGGCGGCCTGACCCGCGATTACTACCTGCCCCGCTGGCGAAAATTTTTCGACAATGTCCAGAAGTCATTCCACGATCCCAATATCCCGACGAGCTATGAATGCGGAGCCACCGAGATCGCTTGGGTCAAGGCCACCACGCCGGTCTATCCGGTCAAGCCGGAATCCGATGCGGTCAAAACCGCCAAGGCCTTGTTCACCCAATACGAACCACGCTTTGCGGCCAGCGTCGCCTACTGGAAGGCCGCCAAGGATGAGATCAAACTCTGGGGGTGGACGCTCGCCAATTCCGCCCAAGCCGAGCAAACCCTTCAGTGGGATCTGACCCGCAAGCTTCAATCGGTGGGTGCCGGAACCTTCACCGTCGAAATCCAGTATCAGCGCGGCAACAACGCCATCAAGGTCAGCAAGGTCGAGTTGTTCCGGAAAACCACCATGGCCGTCGATGAGGAACGGATTTCGCTAGATGAACATGCCGGCCAAAGTGGTGTTGTCACCAAGGACAATGTTTATACCGTTGAGGTGAAACAACTCGACAAGAATGCCCAGTATCTGCTGCGAATGGCAGCCGCAGGCGTGGGTGGCAACGACTCATACGGCCGCATCGTGATTCGGAAAAAATAACAGATAGATCATAAAAATATCATGACCGGCTACCAACGCATCCAATCCCAATGTTTAATCTAACAAATAATAGAATGCTCATCCTCTCACGCATCGCCATTGCCTGCGCGTTTGGATTCTTCACCAAGGCAGAAGTCAATGCGGCCACGCCCAATCCGGGATCGATCAGCCCGTATGCCTGGAGTCTTGCCATGGGCGGCGGCACCCACAAAGCCGGCATCCCACTCGGTGGGATCGGAGCCGGCAATTTCATGTATAACACCTCCGGGTCGTTCGGACCGTGGCGCATGCGCCCGCAGAATCTTGAATACCGTGTTTTGCCGCAGGCGGCGTTTCATTTGCGTGAAGAAAGCGCCGGCCAACCTGCCCGCACGCTGACGCTGGCAACCGGAAATGTGATGGAGGGATGGCCCACATTGGCCCCGGGATCTTCGACATATCACGCGCTCTTTCCACGGGGATGGTGCGAATACGGCAACCTCCAGTGCAAGGCGTCGCTTGAATTCTTCAGTCCCATCATCAAGGAAAACTATCGTGAAACATCGCTGCCGGTTGGTGTCTTCGTTTTTCACCTGAGCAATCCATCCAATCAACCGCTGAAGATTTCCTTGATGTTCACATTTCCTAACGCCCCGTATGCCGACAAGACGGCGCGTGGTGGTTTGTCCAATGCCGCCCTCAAGACAAAGCAAATGACTTCAGTGGTGATGAGTGCCGACGATCCGGCAAATCCCGATGAAACCCAGCGCTCCCAGTGGTGCATCGCCACCACAACCGGAGCCTCGGTGCGCACCGCCTGGGATGGCGCGGGCGATGGCCGCAAGATCCTGGCCGATTTTGCCAAGAACGGTCAACTCGATGACGATGCCGAAACCACCACCCAACCGGCCGGGGCACTGGCGGTCACCCGGACCTTGAAACCCGGCGAATCCGTGGAGGTCCCCTTTGTTCTCACCTGGGCATTCCCACAGGTCGCTTTCGGCTCCGGCACCCGCTGGTTGCGCCGCTACACCGAGTATTTCCCCGCCAACGCACCCCAGGCGGCGGCGATGGCCACCGAGGCGCTGGCGCAATACCCGACATGGCGACAGGCGATCCTCGACTGGCAGGCTCCTTATCTGGCCGGACCCGCCCCCGCCTGGCTCAAACAAGGCGCAATGAATGAACTCTATTACTGCACGTTCGGCGGATCATTCTGGGAGAATGGATGCATCACCAAACCCAAAAAATTCGGCAACCGCCCCGGGCAACACCTGGAGTTCGTCATGGAATGCATCGAATATCCCTACGCGGAAACCTTTGATGTGCGCCAGCATGCCTGCCGCGTGACGCGCGAATTGTGGCCGCAAATCGAACGGGACATTCTGTTAGGTTACGCAGACTTCGTGAAGGATGAAAAAACCAATCCAAAGGGAGCGGTGCCACATGATGCCGGAAGCCCATTGAACGATCCGTGGTTCGCCTTCGACCAGTATGCCCATGATGCCTCCGCACGCTACAACGGCGCGTGGCCGACACCGTGGTCCGAGTATCCGCCAAAACTCATCCAGTATTGCTACGCCTATTGGAAAAAGACCGGCGACACCGTATTCTTGAAGGATGTTTATCCGGCATTACTGCGTGCCTATCACTGGATGCAAACCACCGACACGGATCAGGACGGACTCTCCGAAATGCTCAGTTCGGAGTATGCCCATAACAAGTTCTTCAATGCCGTTCTCTGGTTAGGTGCGCTCGAATGCATGAAGGAAATCACCGGCGTCATGAAGGATTCACCCATGTCTGCCAAGGTGGTCACCGATTTCAAATTGGCCCGCGACAGCACCGAACGGCAGTTCTGGGACAGCGAACTCGGCTATTACAAATTCAACGAAACCAATAACTCGCTGATGGCCGATGGAATCGTCGGCCTGCGCATCCCGGACACTTGCGCCCTCACACCCGCGCTCGACCCTGCTAGGTTGACTTCACACTGCCGGCAGATGTTCCGCAGGTTGGTGCTGCCGTTGCGCGACCTCAATGGTGACGGCCTCGGCGATATGGGAATGGCCAACTGCCTGACTCCTGATAGCAAACCGGCAGTCGGCTCCGCCGAACCAAGCATGCCCCATCACAACGAAGTCTGGGTGGGCGTCAGCTACGTGGCCGCCGCCAACCTCATCCATTACGGCCAAGCCGCCAATGACGGCGCGCTGATCGCACAGGGTTTGCATACCGCCTGGAGCACTTATGAACGCACTTGGCGAGATGCCGATGGCGACCGCTGGTTCAACACGCCGGAAGCATGGACCATCGACAATCCCAATGCCCGCCGGACGGCTGGTCCCTATCAGCGGGCCCGCGGAATCTGGGAAGTGCTGATGGAGGCCAACCAACTCGCGCACCCGGCGGCCCGTGTGATCCTCCCCATGGCCGTCACCCCGCCGTCACCAAAATTCAATGCCCGTCTCACCTATAAAAATGGAACCATCGTCGATGGGATTCAGGGCACCACGCTGCAACTCCTCAATGATCGCACCGACAAGGTGGGTCGGCATCAGGCCGATCCCGACGGCATCCCCGATTATCATCTCAAGGTGACCGGAGTGCCCGCCGGACAAATGCCCGCCTCGATCATCGTCGATGCCGGACCCGAACTCCAATGGCAGTGGCCGGCCGATGGCGTCCACTGGGTTGTAAAAGCGCTGCCGACCACTGATGGAGCGCTGGAACTGATCCTCTCCACCCTCTGATAACAATAACTAAATAGACAGTTCCCTGCCGCCGCGCGGCATGCTCACGATCGAAATCAACTCACCTCAATAATAAGTTACTAACAGACATACCCATCCCATGCACTCCACGCACCCATCCATGAACTCCTTCCTTCATCGGCCATTGTTACTAACGGCCATCATGTTGTCCACCGGACCGCAGGCCCCTGCCTATGAAGGCAAATGGGTCGGGGGCGAAGGCAATTCCAAAAGCCTGAAACTCATCGACCAAGCGTTTGACTCGATGGCGGTCTCGTCGGACATGGCGAGCTTGTCGCTCTTTTACAAGCGCGATTGGGACGGGCTGATCCTGAGCAACACCGCCTGGCCGGGATGGTGGATTCAAAACACATATGGGCCATCGTACGGGATGGTCCCGTTCCTCGAGGAACCCTATGCCACCTGGCAGAAAAATGCCCAGGCGCTCTGGTTCCGGATGATGGGCGACGGCAAGACCAAGGACACCAATGGGTATCTCGGGCCTGATGGCAATCTCTGCGACTGCACGCTCATCTTTCGTGGCGGCGGCCGCGATCTGGGGTTCGGTCACTTCGGTTGGGCCCAGTCAACCAACGCCGTCAATGATGGGAAAATCACCATGTCCATGACCTATTACCGTCAAGGCGATGCCGGCCATGACTCTAACGACTGGTGCATCGGCTTCTCAGCGGCTGGGCTGGTGATGGAGTGCGAACGCCTGCTGGTCAGTCGCAATCCGGATGAGGTCAAACAACGGTTGCCGCAACTCAAACGGGTGGCCGCCCATCTCGACACCCGGCGCGACCCCGACACCCATCTGCTGAAGGGCGGCAAGGGATCAAACCTGCTCGCCCCGAGCTTCGATGGCTGGACCGATGCCAACGGCAAGAAACAAATGGTCTACCTAACGGAATTGTCTGTGAACTATTGCGCGGCGCTGGATCGTATGGCGGAGGTCTGTGAGCTGGCGGGCGATCAAGCAGCATCGCGTGGCTACCGGGGCACCGCCGAAAAAGTGCGCGCGGCGCTGCCGTCGTTGATGGACGACCAGGGATCATTCATCATGTTCAAGGACCCGGATGGCGTGAAACATGGCGTGTATGGCGCGGCGAAATACGGTTATTACGAGACCGCCCCCAACCATGACGCCGTCTGCATGCGGGTCGTCGATGATGCCGCATCGAAGAAAATCATCGACCGGATGGTCTCGATCAAGGAACTGTCACCCCACGATTTGCTGATCTCTAACTATCCCGCCTCCGATGAGCCCGGCTATCCCACCGATGGCCTGATGGCCTTTGGCACTTGGGTGCACGGCGGCCACTGGAGTACCTGCCAAGGGCGAATGAACATCGCCTGCCTGCGCGCCAATGAGTTCAACCACCCATTCAAATCCTGGGACCGGATGTGCAATCTCATGCAGAACTTCCGTGCCGATGCCCCGATGGGCGAATTCGGCCTGAGCCCGTGGGGCGGCCAACTGGGAGCCCCGTATAATGCCGTGCTCGATTGCTGGGGCGTTTCCGGTGGCTTGGTGCGTGGATTGTTCGAATATGACTACCGCGCCGATAGCCTGCGGGTGCGACCACATCTACCCCCAGACATTACCCGCTATGTCCAGAAAAAAGCCGTGGTCTTCGGCAAAACTAAAGTCTATCTAACAGTATCCGGATCCGGCAAGGCCAGCTCGGTCATGGCCAATGGCCAGGCATGCCGGATCGATTCCAATGGCTGGATCGAACTGAAGAACCCCAACAAGGTGCCCATGCTCGCCGTCGAAATCGTCTGCGGCAACGCCAAGGCGCAAGGAGCGTGGAAACCTGGCAGGAAAACGCCGCTGGTCATTCCTAACAATACTGCGTTCTGGGAGCTTCCTGACTCGCTGCAAAACGACTACCATGTGGAGCTCAAAACACTCAACGTCTTCTATCAGAAAATGGTTATGGCCGGTCTTGATGAGACGTATGAAGGAGCGATGGCCAAGACATCGCTCGAGTTGATGCTCGCCCGCTATGATCGCCAGCGGATGCGCAAAGCTGGCACCCTGCCAATCCCCGACATCAAGCCAGTCCCCACTTGCAATCAGGACGCCGTCGAGGATCTCTATGCCACCAATGCCCTGAACATCGCTGGCGGCCTAACAGATTACATGTCGAATCTCACGATTTGGGAAGGCAGCAAACCCAATCCCACAGCTGTTGCTATCGCCAACCAAGTCAAGTTGTTTCCGCCGAAGCGCACGACGGTCGATCTGGCACCGATGATGATCCCCCGCAATGCACACAAGATCAAAGTCGGGGTCGCCCAGGACGACTCGGCCAAAATGCAGGGCGAAATGGGCCGCGTCTCGATCTATAACAAGGCCATGACCGGCGGAGAAATTGCCGCGCTGGCGGCTACCCGGAATCCTATTCAGTCCGGCGGACCAGCCTGTCTTTATTCTGGATTGCCCGCCCTCGGGTCGGTCTTGCCGGTCAAGGGAAATGCGTTGATTGCCAAGCAACTCACCTTTGAAGCGTGGATCAAACCCTCCGGCCAAGGGCGCATCCTCGACAAGTGCACACCGGGCGGCAGTGACGGATTCCTCATCGACATCATTGGCGACAATCAGGTCCGCATGATCATCGGCGGCAAATGCGGCGGCCAGGATAAGGATCAACCGAGCTCCATCCCCCTCAATCAATGGACGCACATCGCTGCGGTGCTCAATCAGGAATCTTCCAGCGCCGTCATCTATATCAATGGCAAGAAGGCCTATGAAATCACTCAAATCCCGGTCCAAACCGCGTATTGATTCAGTTTCCAGCACTTTTCGTTTCTATCATTGAAAATGTTCATGACTCTACATCACTACCCAATCGATTCCGAATCCATGATTTCCAAAATCCCGCGTCCCATGCGCCAAA
>CAIYYV010000287.1 GCA_903930425.1 Akkermansiaceae bacterium
AAGTCTGCGGAGGACCAGAAGGCGACGGGTGCGCCACGGTTGTTAGGGTGAGGGCGGTTCCAGTCGAGCAAGAGCGGCCAGATCTGGACGCGTGAGCGTGAGGGGGAATGTTCCGAGCGAAAGACAGTGGCCCCGAGGAAGACCAAATCGGTGCGCGGGTGGTTTTGACGAAAGGCCGCGAGTCGCTCTTGGTTTGCGGGATCGTGGATGTCCACCGGAGGCGCGGGTTCGGGCGGTGGTGGCAGCGCGATGGGCTTGATCCGCTGAAGGGTGATCGTGCGGCCTCCCTGCTGCTGGGTGGTGGTGGCGAGTATGTCACTTGCAGGAACGACAAACACGGGCTTCGGCGGTTGCGGCGCGGGCGGCGTGCCGTCAGAAATATCGCCCAGAATGCGGGCAGTGGCGGGCAGGACAAGCGGCGCGGGTGCGTCTTCTTCCTGAGCGCGGAGGGATGCCGCCATGGCCATGACGGCCAACAACGCGAGGGGGAGAGGATTCATTCCAGTGATTCGCGTGATATGCCATCGCAGTGTCTGCGGTCAATGTTTAAATCGAAAATCTATCAGCTGCAAACGCGGGACGATCGAGATTGCGTGAGAATGCACATTGCGAATTCATCCGAACCGATGCGCCCTTGGCCCGTTACGTCCCCGTCTCAGGGATGATTTTGCAAACGACATGGCCGGAGTCTAGCAGATTGCACCGCCCCGGCTAGGGGGGCGTTTTTAGGACGGTTACGATCGGCTTATGACAACGGAACATCATACACCTCCGTGTTTTTGATCGTGTAGAATTCGGCATCAAAGTCCGCAATCTATCGCCAGCGCTTGATGCTCACCTCATGCTGCATTCCCTCGCAGCCGCTTGCGTATGAGACGATACAGGCCTAGCAACACCACGAGAATCAAGCCGCCGATGAGCCACGGTTTTGTCCGGGACAGGGTGTCGCCTTCATCCTGATGATGATGATTTCCTGCGTCTTTGGCAGGGCTGCCTACACTCCCGACATTTGGTGAAGGGATTTCCCGCCGCCCGGGACGAGGTGCAACCGGAGGGGAAGCCAGTCGAGCCCTCAGGATTTTGAGGGCATTCGTGAGGTCGGTAACCGCGAATGGCCGTTGCGTGAGCACCCATTCGAATAGTTCGACATCTTCCTTCGTGCCACGCTGAGCTAGCAGTCCCGACGCCTCCCCCACGACGTCGCTCCGCGTGCGTTCACGCAGCAGCTTGCGCGCGTATTCCAAAAACGGCTCGATGCGGACCGTGTCCAAGTGTTCGATATGCCCGAGAATCGATGACTCGATGCGAGTTTCCCGGTTTTCTTCGATCAACTTGAGCAACATCGGAGAAACACCCTCACCCCGGCGGCGCATGTCCGCCAGCACCAGTTCCAGTGGTGGCTCCAACTGTTTGAATGGCCCTATTGAGCGCAGGAATACATTCGCGTAAGCCCATTTCAGCAATGGATCATCCAAGGACATCTTCGCCAGATCCTCCGCCCCAAGATTATTCAGCAGGTCGGGATGGTTCGAGACCTCGTCCATCTCGGGGGACATGCGACGGTGAGCATCTGGTCGGTTGCCGCTCTTATCCATTTCGCGAAGCCGTGCTGCCATGTCGGCTTGCAAACGATCACCTGAATTGGGAATAGCATCCTGCCCTGTGGCGCATAACACCAGCGCACACCAGACGCCGCACGGGGCTTTTGGATTAATTGGGAACATAAGGCACATAAAAGGATTGGCGGTTGCGGATGATTTCAAAATCTCCCGATTGGAATCGTTTGGAGTCAAGTGTGTCATCGTTCCAGATGAGCCCTTCGTCTTTCATCAGCCACCGCCTAGTAGCGATATCCGTATGAGGCAGTCCGAGTGCATGACCCACTTCATGAGCGGTCACTCCGAGTCTATGTCTTGCGCCATCTGGAAATAGAGCCAGCGAAACGATGATGCCGTCGGTGCCAAGAATTGTGAAGCCTCCCACTTTCCTCCACTGATCCCAACTGTTATTACCATAAACCATCACGGTGGCGTCCACGTAGCCGATCCTGATTTGTTTTCCAGAAACGGTAAGGCCGCGGACTGCGTCCCTGGCAAGATTGGATTCAGAGGGGATGAAATAGTCCGCCGCATCATTCGGGGCGGACATGGGATCAAACCACGACTGGGGAACCGCTTTGCCGACAATCCCGTAATGACCCACTCGAACGCCGATCTGGCGGTAGATCTCCTTCATCTTTTCGAGGTGGTTGGTGATGAACCTCTGCATTTCCGGCGGCACATCACCTGCGGCGGAAAGAAAGTATGGCTGTATTTCCAC
>CAIYYV010000288.1 GCA_903930425.1 Akkermansiaceae bacterium
ACTCGTCGCGAGCGGGGCGAGTCGTATTCGGCGCTTGGCGGGCTTTTCCGTCAGTTTGAATTGACCTGCATAGTCGCGGACGAGCGCGACGTGATCCGGGTGCGGACGAACTATCGGAAGGGCGAGGAGGTTTATCTCTATCCGCTGAAGGCCCCATTCATGCGGGAGAGTTTTTTGGAATACCTCCAGACCGTCAATGAATTGCATGAATCCCCGCGATGGTATCATGCCATCACCGACAATTGCACCTCTGCCATTCGCCATCAACGAGCGGCCTCCGCGCGCACGCCTTGGGATTGGCGACTGTTAGTCAACGGGTTTGTTGATGAACTCCTCTATGAACGTGGCAGCATCGATCGATCTGTGCAGTTCGAAGAGTTGAAGCGGCGCTCGCTCATCAACGCTCGGGCGATGGAAGCGAACGGCGCTTCGGACTTTTCCGAGCGCATTCGCGAGGGCTTCCAAACAAAAGCGCTTTCAAGCGAGGGGGCCGCAAAAAAACCCTGAAAAAACCGGCATGGCCCTTTCGCCGATTGCCTTTTCGATGAAGTGTCGGCCACTTCACTCGGAATGCGGGCCGGTTAGGTGGTTTCTTTTTGTCTGTAGACGCGCACCCAATCGATATCGATACCGGCCGGGTAGTGGGCGGGCAAAGTGGGCCCCGGGCCATTGACCCATTTACCGCCGATCTGCATGGAAAAGATGAAGTAGAACGGCTGGTCAAACGGCCATTGTTTTTCGCCAAGCGCGGGCACACGCGGGTAGACGTGGGAAGGCCGGCCATTCACGGTGAAGACCATCTGGTTGGCATCCCACTCGCAGCCATAAACATTCCAATCGTCACGCATGATCTTGGCCGTGCCGCCTTTCTTGGGGGCATGGGTTTGGTCGGTGGTGGCCGTAAACTCGGAGTGCACTGTCTGATAGATCTTGTCATCAAAGTTCAGGTGTTCCATCAGATCGATCTCGCCATTGGCCGGCCAGCCTTTTTGACACCCGAGCATCCAGAGAGCGGGCCAGGCACCTTGGGCACTTTTGAATCGCGCGCGAATCTCGACCTTGCCGTATTGGAAGGAAAACTTTCCCTTGCTGGTGACACCGGCAGTCACATAGGACACCGAGTCATTGTCCTTTTGATCACTGACGATCCCGACAAGGTGCAGCACGCCGTGCTCGATTTTCAACAGGCGGGGATCAGCTGACATGCCACGATTCCAATCCGAGGCCCCGCGCTCACAGAGGGTCCACTTGGTGGCGTCTAGCTTCACTTCCGTAAAGTCATCCTGCCACATGAGCACCCACGCGCGCCGGTCCTCAGGCAGTGGGAGCGAAGGGATCATCTTCTGCCGGGTGTCCGTTTCTGCGGACAGGCATGAATGACCCATCAAAATCAGCAGTGGGAAAGCAGCCAAACCTAACCTCGTGCTCATTTGCTTTTATTCTAACAGCCAATGGCGCTGGTGACCGATACAAAAACCCTCAGGCAGCGTCGCGATCGGCGCGTTTGCGGCGCAAGGTGGGCGGGCGCTCGCCGAGCACCACCTGACGGTTGATAGTGACGCCTTCAACATCGTCACGGGAAGGAATGTCGAACATGACTTCTAACATCATGCGTTCAAAGATTGAGCGCAATGCGCGGGCACCGGTTCCGCGGCGCACGGCCTCTTCGGCGAGGGCGCGCAATGCATCCCGAGTGACACGGAGTTTCACGCCGTTCATTGCGAGTTGTTTGCCGTATTGTTTGACAAGCGCGTTTTTCGGCTCGGTGAGGATCGACATCAATTCATCCTCGGTGAGTTTGCGGAGTGCGGAGATGACCGGCAAGCGGCCGATAAATTCGGGGATGAGTCCAAAGTGGAGGAGATCTTCGGGTTGCACGCGTTCGAGGATATTGACCGACGAATCGTCGAGATTTTCCGAGTTGGCACCGGCGTGGAAGCCGAGGGTGTTGCTGCCAAGGCGGCGACGGACCAATTCTTCGAGGCCCACGAATGCACCGCCGACGATGAAGAGGATTTTCTCGGTGTTGACCTGGATGTATTCCTGCTGGGGATGTTTGCGACCGCCTTGAGGCGGCACATTGCAGACCGTGCCCTCCAGAATCTTGAGGAGTGCCTGTTGCACGCCTTCCCCTGAAACGTCACGCGTGATCGAAACATTCTCGGTCTTGCGGCCGATTTTATCGATTTCATCCACATAGATGATGCCGCGTTCCGTGCGGGCGACATCAAAATTGGCGGCCTGGAGCAGGCGAAGAATGATGTTTTCCACATCCTCGCCGACGTAACCGGCCTCGGTGAGAGTGGTGGCATCCACAATGCAAAACGGTACATCCAGCACCCGGGCGAGGGTGCGGGCCAGCAGGGTCTTGCCAGATCCGGTAGGGCCTAACAAAAGCACGTTGGATTTTTCAATCTCCACATCCTTGAATTCCTCATCCAGTTTGGCGTGGTCCTGGCGGAGGCGCTGGTAGTGGTTATAAACCGCGACGGAAAGCACCTTTTTCGCGTTATCCTGGCCGATGACGAATTCATTGAGCTTGGCAAGAATGGTCGCGGGGAGCGGAATTTTGAAGCCGGGTTTCTCTGCGGAGGATTTGCCTTTTGCGAGTGAGGCACCAAGTTCCTTTTCGAGGATGTTAGAACAGACCTCGACGCATTCGTTGCAGATATACACCCCGGGGCCGGCAATGAGTTTTTTGACCTCGGAGTGGCTTTTGCCACAGAATGAGCACATCGTGAGATTGGAAGCACGGGCCATGAAAATATAAAAGGTGAGAGCTGAAAAAAACGGGCGAAAAAGACGATTAGCCTGCGGGTTTCTTCGCGGGGTCCACAAGACCGGCGACGGCATCGGGAAGCTGTTTCCGACTTTCAAGCACTTTGTCCACAAGACCATAGGCCACGGATTCCTCCGCCGTCATGTAGTTATCTCGGTCTGAATCATTTTCCACTTGTTCAATGGATTTTCCAGTGTGCTTTGCGAGGATGCCGTTGAGACGTTTTTTCAGGGTGAACATGAAACCAATGGTGCGCTCAATATCGGAAGCCGATCCTTGGGCACCGCCGGAAACCTGGTGAATCATGACATGCGAGTTGGGCAGGCAAAAGCGTTTTCCCTTCGTGCCTGCAGTGAGCAACACGGAACCCATCGAGGCGGCAATGCCGATGCAATAGGTGTTCACGTCACAAGTGAGAAACTGCATGGTGTCATACATGGCAAGCCCCGCGGTGACGGATCCACCCGGCGAGTTGATATAGATATGGATATCCTTTTTGGGATCCTGCATTTGCAGGAACAAAAGCTGCGCGATGACGGAATTGGCGACAAAATCATCAATGGACGTGCCGATGAAGATAATGCGATCCTTGAGGAGGCGTGAGTAAATGTCGAATGAGCGCTCACCGCGGCCATCCTGCTCAATAACAATCGGAACGTAGTAGCTGTTACGCGGGGCCGTGGATTTCATGGTATTGAAAGTCATGTTAGTTTTCGGTGATAACGGCATCCGCAGTCTCCACGACATTGGCGTGCTCGACTAAGAAATCCACGGTTTTTTCCACCACAAGCGAATTGCGGATGGACGGCAGGCGGCCGGCCCGCTGCATGTCCTTGATGAATTTCTTGGGGGCCTCCTTGCGGGATTGAGCACTGCGTGTGAGATGGTGCACCAATTCGGCATCAGTGACGGTGATGTTTTCCGCCTTGGCAATTTCCTGGAGCACAAAATTGGCGCGTAAGTTAGAGACCGCCTGCTGGCCCGCACTGGCAAAAATCTCGCTTTGCTGGGATGCGATTTGCTCTTCGCTCATCCCCGATTGCATGCCGCGGTGCACCATAGCGTCCGCCTGGGCCTGGGTTTCCTGGGTGACGAGCGCCTCGGGCAATTCAAAATCCATCTGGGCATTGAAGTGAGCAATGATTTGATTGACCTTCATGTCGTCGATTTTGCGTTTGCGCTCGTGCTGCATGTTTTCGCGGATGAGGAGGGTGACTTCCTCGAGTGTTTTTCCGGGCAAAAGGCGGGCGGCCAACTCGTCATCGAGTTCGGGCACAATCGATTCCTTGAGTTCCGTGAGCGTAACATGAAAGAGGACTTCTCGGGTCTGCAGCTCGGCCACGGGAAAATCTCCCGGCAATGTGATCGGAATGTCGCGAGTTTCCGCCGGTTTCATGCCGACGAGTTGGGCGGCGAAGCCCGGCAGAAAGGTTTGATCCTCCAAGCGAATCCAAAACCCCTGACGGCCGGCAATAAAACCCACCGGCTTGCCGAGAACTTCTTCGATCGGCTGCCCTTCAAGGGTGGAAGTGTAGTCAATCACCGCAACATCTGCCATGGCCGCAGGTCGGTCCTCGATGTCTTTGAACTCTGCAAAACGCTCCTGAATGACCTTCAGTTGTGCTTGGACCTCATCATCGGGCACGGCAACGGGCGGCACGCTGACCGAGACCCCTTTGTATTCGGGCAATTGCACCTCCGGCGCGAGCGTGAGTTTCGAAACAAAGGTGAGGCCCCCATCCGGCAAAGTGCGGAAATCTTCCGGCACGCCGAAATCAAGCACTTTGAGCGATTCCTGTTTGAGTGCTTCATCATAGGCCTCATGCGAGAGCTGCTCGTGAAGCGCCTCCGCAATTTCCTTTTCAAAACGTTTTTCAATGACGGCGTTCGGGGCCTTGCCGGGGCGAAAGCCGGGCACGCGGGCATTGCTGGCGTATTTGCGAAGAATTTGTTTCCGTTGGCTCTGGACTTTTTCCGCAGGGATTTCCACATGCAAGGTGGCGACACATTTCGGCTGCTTCTCGACAACAAGGTTCATGATCAATGGGGCCGACTTCAGCGCCGGGACCCGGAAAATAGGCGCACCCGCCGCCGCTTGTCAAACAGCGCCTTCGAAAAAAATCTCCAGAAATCGCTTGCCTCCTCTCCCGTGTCACGGCAGATTCCTGTCGAAACATAACAATCCAACGCAAATAACTAATGTTTATGAGTTTCACCCACCGCACGGGCCCTCCGACCCACTTCAATGATGCAAACAGGCATACCGACTTCCTCTTGACTCAGGATCCGCAGATTTCCAGATTGAGAAATCACAGAAGGATATCACCCATCACCGGTCCATCATGACGGGACTTCGACTGGCTTTTTTTGATCGATTCCCTTTCTTCCTCATGACTGATCACTGACGCACCTCACCCACCATACCGAACACGCCCATGAACATCGCCGAAAATATGGCTGCCACTGTAGGCAACACTCCGCTCATCCGCCTCAACCACCTCACCGCCGGCCTCAACGCCGAGATTTGTGTGAAAGCGGAATTTTTCAACCCGCTCTTCAGTGTGAAGGACCGCATTGGCAAGGCGATGATCGAAGCCGCCGAGCGCGCGGGCTTGCTGAAGCCCGGCGGATTGATCATCGAACCCACCTCGGGCAACACCGGCATCGCATTGGCATTCCTCGCCCGCGCCAAAGGTTACCGGTGCATTCTCACGATGCCCGAAAGCATGTCCATCGAGCGTCGCGTGCTGCTGCGCTTGTTAGGCGCGGAAATCGTTCTCACTCCGCGCGCCCGTGGAATGAACGGTGCCATCGCAATGGCGAAACAATTGTTAGAAGAAACCCCCGGTGCTTTCGGGCCCGGCCAGTTTGACAATCCGGCGAATCCACAAGCTCATCGCGAAACCACCGCCGAGGAAATCTGGCGTGACACCGACGGTCAAATCGACGCGTTCGTTGCCGGGGTCGGCACGGGGGGCACGCTCACCGGCGTGGGTGAGGTTCTCAAGTCGCGTCGCGATGTGAAGTGTTTTGCGGTTGAACCGGCGGCCAGCCCGGTGATTTCCGGCGGGCAACCGGGTCCCCACATGATTCAGGGGATCGGCGCGGGTTTCATCCCAAAAAACCTGAACGTCAAAATCATCGACGAGGTGATCCAGATATCTAACGAAAACGCCTTCGCCACCGCCCAGTCCTTGGCCCAACTCGAAGGCATTCCCGCTGGCATCTCCACGGGTGCGAATGTTTGGGCCGCCCTCCAAGTGGCCAAGCGCCCGGAATTCAAAAACAAGCGCATCGTGACCATCGGATGTTCGTCCACCGAACGTTACCTCTCAACTCCGCTCGCCGAAAAAGTGCGGGAGGAAGTCACGCAGTTACCGGTAAGCGAGATCTAACATCCCTTTCAGTCGGTCGCGCGATTCACGCCACCCTCATCCTCGATCCGATGGGAATGAACGTGGAATCGTTCCAACAGGTGCCAGCACCTGGCCGGTGCGGGCGGGGCTGCTGATATTCAGGATGTGGGTGGCTTGGGCGGGATGGAGCAAGCGAGGAGCGCCCTGAGTGCGGCCGCCGAAGATCGCGGAGTCGGTATCTAACACAATCTCGCGGGGTGTTAGATCCGGCACGGGGACAGGATAATGGGAGATGGCATGGGAGATGGAGAAATTGAAGACGAAGAGGAAGTTGGCGCGTTCGGCGACGATGAGTTTGAGTTCGTGATCGAGAAGGATGATCTGGGCGGGAGGGGAGGCGAGGAGTTGGGTTCGGCGGGCGAAGTCGATCAGTTCGCGGTCGAAGCGGGCGAGACACTGGTATTTCAAATCCGGATGGTCGACGAGTGACCACTGGCGGCGGCAATAGTGGAACGAGCCCTGATTGCCCTCACGGGGAAAATCGAGCCACTCGGGGTGGCCGAATTCGTTGCCCATGAAGTTGAGCCAGCCGTCGCCGCCGGAGACGAGCGTGATGAGGCGGATGAGTTTATGCAATGCGATGCCGCGCTCGATGACCGGGTGGGGATCGTCCTTGGACATGTGCCAATACATCTCTTGGTCCATGAGCCAGAACGCGAGTGTTTTATCGCCGACGAGTGCCTGGTCATGGCTTTCCGCGTAGGCGATGGTGGGTTCGTGGCGGCGGCGGTTGCTGAGAGCGCCCCACAATTCACCGAGATTCCAATCTTCATCGCGGGTGTGCTTGAGCAGTTTGATCCAATAGTCGGGGATTCCCATGGCGAGGCGATGGGAGCAACCGATGCCGCCTTCCCCGACCGGCCTGCAGAGTCCCGGCATTCCGGACATGTCTTCTGCAATGACGAGGGCGCCGGGTTTGATTTCATGGATGAGTTGGGTGGCGAGTTGCAGATAGAGGATCGCGTCATCGTCGGTGTCGGGCCCGAAATAATCGTCATAACTGCCGAAGGACTTCTGGCCGTGCGAGTGATAGAGCATCGAGGTGATGCCATCAAAGCGGAAGCCGTCAAAGTGGAACTCCTCGAGCCAATAGCGCACGTTAGAGAGCAGGAATTGGCGGACTTCCGGCCTGCCGTAGTCGAAGCACTTCGAATCCCACGATG